>WQUQ01000199.1 GCA_009782025.1 Desulfobulbus sp.
CGGTCTACGACCTCGGCATCGGCCAGGTCGCCGCCGAAGCCCTCGCCGCCGGCGTCGACCTGGTATTGGTCACCTACGACCCGCGCCAGATTTACCGAGCGCTCTACGGCGCGGCCCAGACGCTTGAACAGGGTGAGATCAAGCGCGAAACACTGGAGAAAAGCATGAAACGGCTGGCAGATTTTGGGGGAGGGCTGCGCTGAATGGCTATAACAAGCTTCTTTGAGCTTCCGCTCTACTTCGACGCTTGGGACGAAGCTCGTCGCGTTCAAGTTCCGCAGGACTCTCAAGCGACTCCCCCTTCATGCTCGGATAAAGCTTCGAGAGCAACGGAATCGCGTGCTGCGACTCATCGAAGTAATGCTCGTCCAGTTCAATGCCTATGGCATCATAACCGACCGCATCGGCTGCTGCGATTGTCGATCCTGAACCCGCGAAAGGATCAAGAACAATACCCGTACCTCGTGGCAGCATAGCCCGAACGAGAATTCTTAGAATGTGCTGCGGCTTGATTGTCGGATGATTGGCTATTCCAGATTCTATCTCTGGCGTCCTGCTCGACTGGATCACGTCTGGAAGCGGCTTTTCACCAGCCAGCCTGCGCAGGCCGCCTGTACCCCACTTCCGCAAATTATCCGCGACGGTTCGCTCGGAAATAGGCTTACGGAACAACATCCATGGTTCATAGCCTCCTCTTGGCGTAACACAAACATCTGAAAATTCACGTTCCGCCAGCTTTGGCCTATCTCCACCACGAAAGCCAACGTAGAGTCGTATGACCGCGGCGCGAACTTCAAATCCAGCATCTGCCATTGCATTCTGGATCAGGAACTGTAACGAAGGATTCCCCGCCACGCAGACATGCGCCCCCGGTACAAGCACACGTTCCAGTAACCTTCCCCAGTCGCGCATGAACTTCTGAAGTTGTTCCTTATCGTTCTGAGACAGCGTCGTGAACCGTGGCAGCGGATCCCGTTGAGACCCGTCGAAGCTTGGAGGCAGACGCCAATTCCCGCCCCGATCACCGTTTCTCAATGTGGCGCGTTCTTTATCAGAAAACTCGACAAGCCCATACGGCGGATCGGTAACAACGGCGTGCACCGATAGGGGTTCAGCGGCTTGCAACCAATCGAAGCAGTTCGCGTGGAAAATTTTGTAGGCCATTTTTCAACTATAGACGAATGACGGGGCTGCTGGCAATCCCTACACTTGACCGGCATGAACAACACTGATGCGATCCCCATCCCGCTCCGAATCGGCAAAGCCATTCGGTACTGCCGCGAATCCCGGAACCTGACGCTTGAGCAATTAGCCTCCAAAGCAGGCATTACCTATCAGTACCTCTCCGGCGTTGAGAACGGCCGCGAGAATTTCACCATCGGCGTACTCGAACGCCTCGCGGTTGCGCTAGAGGTAAAACTGTACAAACTTGTAGAGCATGCCTTGACAGCCAGTACGCTATCAGCGCCGCCAATGGTGAACCGGTCGTTCTTCAGAGAAAGCGTTCCGCTACCCGGTGCACTCACTTACATCGATTTGGCCTTGGCCATGGATCGAACTCAGGCCATCTTTCACTACATCAATAAAAACATGATTGAAGAAGTGGGGCGCCCTCTTCAGAGGCTGATCCAGGGAAATAATTTTAGCGGGCTTGTCTCCAATATATTCAGTGACGCAATGGATCAGCGCACTTCCTTCAAGCACAACCATCATCAGAAATATCCCGATTTGATTTGCTCCTCCACAAAAACCGGGCTGGAGGTCAAGGCAACGATTCAAATTGGAAAAGGCGGCGAGTCTCACAATGGGCATAGTGGATGGCACACCGTGGTTTGCTTTGAAGTGACCGACACCGGCATTGAGTTTCTGCATGTGATGTTCGCGGTACTGAACGGCCACAATGCCAACAACCCGGATTGGAAGTATGTCGGAAGCAAAGTGAATGAGGAAACCGGGTCGAGACGAACTGAAACTTATCATACGAACCTGCGAGGCACGACCAAATTGCGGGATGGGAGCGCATTCCTGAATTACGAGAAGGTTGCTTTTGCACGCTGGCGACAGGAACGTAGCGGGGTTGTTCCTTGCTACTCAATTTTCGCCAAATCCTAGCGTTGCCCCCCAATTTTGCGCTCAAGCGGACAACTCCAGTTTCAGAAATGGTAGCCCGCTGGCTCTATTCCCTCCTGTGGATTCTGGCAACGCCGCTGATTGGGCTGCGTCTGTTGTGGCGTTCGCGCCGGCAGCCGGGATACCGTCAGCATCTCGGCGAACGCTACGGCTTTCATGGCCGGCGGCCGGCTCCCGCGCCGCTGATCTGGGTGCATGCCGTGTCGGTCGGCGAGACGCGCGCCGCGCAGCCGTTGATCGAGGGCTTGCTGGCGCGCTGGCCGGGGCATCGCATTCTGCTGACCGGCATGACGCCGACCGGGCGCGAAGCCGGGCGCGCGGTTTATGGCGAGCGGGTCGTGCAAGCCTATCTGCCTTATGACTATCCGGGCGCGACGCGGCGTTTTTTGGCGCACTTTCAGCCGGTTTTCGGTGTGTTGATGGAAACCGAAATCTGGCCGAATCTGCTGGCCGCCTGCGCTGCAAGAAAAGTGCCGGTGATTCTGGCCAATGCCCGCTTGTCGGAACGCTCGGCGCGCGGTTACGGGCGGCTGCCGGCGCTGGTGCGACCGGCTTTCGCGGCGCTGGCCGGGGTTTGCGCGCAGACGGCCGTTGATGCGCGGCGGATTGCCGCGCTGGGGGCCAATCCGGTCGAGGTCTGCGGCAATATCAAGTTCGACGTGACGCCAGCGCCGGAGAAAATCGCGCTGGGCGAACAGTGGCGCGCGACTATTGGAACGCGGCCGGTCTGGCTGGCGGCCAGTACCCGCGACGGCGAAGAGGCCTTGCTGCTCGCCGCCTGGCATCAGGCGGCGTCATCCGATGCCTTGCTGGTTCTGGTGCCGCGCCATCCGCAGCGTTTCGCCGAGATGGCGAGTTGGCTCGAACAACAGGGTTGGTCGTGGCAGCGGCGCAGCGAGGGGTTGCCGGATGCCGGAACGCAGGTCTGGCTCGGCGACAGCATGGGCGAAATGGCCGCTTATTATCGCCTGGCCGATCTGGCCTTCGTCGGCGGCAGCCTGTTGCCGCTCGGCGGGCAGAATCTGATCGAGGCGGCGGCCTGTGATTGTCCGGTGCTGGTCGGGCCGCATACCTTCAATTTCCAGCAGGCGACCGCGGATGCCATCGCCGCCGGCGCGGCGCGGCAGGTCAGCGATGCCCAAGCGCTGACCGAGATGGTGCGGGAGTTGCTGGCCGATGCCGTGCAACGGTCGGCGATGCGTCAAGCCGCCGGCCATTTCGCCCGTGCCCATCGCGGCGCGGCAGAGCGGACGCTGGCGCTGATTGCGCGCTGGTCAGGCCGATCATCGGCAGCGCCGTAAGCATGGCGCGCCGACGGTCGGGCGCGCGATTATTTCTTTGTCCGGCTGGCGGTTGGTTTGGCCGCTGTTTTGCTCGTCGATCGGGCGGCCCGTTTGGCGGCTGGCGGTTTTTCGGCTGCCGACTCGCTGGCGGCGGTGGTTTGCTGGAGCTGTTCGCGCATCTGCTGCATCATCTGCCACGGCCACAGCGCAGCTTCGGAGAGCGACGCCGCCGGCGCGGCGGCCTCGTTAGCGTTTTCGCCGCTCATCGACTGGGCGGCACTGGAGGCGATCTGGCCCATGGCCTGAACGGTGGATACCGTGGTGCGCTGCATTTCCAGCCCCTGGATGGTCATTTGCAGCATCGACAGGTTCATGCGTAGCCAGCCTTCGACGGTTTTCATATCCTTGATGCGCTTGTCCAGTTCGTCGACATCGAAAGTCGGCGCGACCATGCCGGGCAGCGTGAAGCCCATGTTGCCCCAGAGATTGCGCATGAAATTGAGCGGATCGTGAATTTGTTCCTCGGCCATTTTCCTCTCCTTGTGTCTGGAACTGCCATCTTAATCCTTTCGCCAGCGCCGGTGCCGTTCTTTTCAGATGTCGCTACATCCGGTAGCAATACAGCCGGCGCGGCGGCGAGCCGGGAATTTCGATCAACTCGTTCGGGGCGATGCCAGGCGCCGGAAAGCTGTTGCTGACGAACAGGCTGCCCGGCCGCATCTCGGCCCGCGCCTTCTGCCACAGCCGCGCCATCGGCGCGGGCGAGAGAAAGGCGTAAACCAGATCCTGCCCGGCCAGCGGGGTCTGCCACAGGTCGCCCCAGCGCAACGCCAGATTGGGTCGGCCAACGCCGAGCAGGCGGCTGGAGAGCCAGGTCAGCGGCGCATTCTCGACGCCGGAAAATTGCCGTTGCGGGTAGGCGTCGGCCAGCGGAATCAGCGTGCTGCCGAGGCCGGCGCCGAGATCGAGGATGCGCTCGGCCTCCTCGCGCCCGATCAGCCGGTCGAGGGCGGCCACCGTCTGGCGGTTGGACAGATACAGCGGAATCTGCCCGGACAGCGCGCCGCGATAAACCAAGAGGAGCAGGATGAAGGCGAGCAGGAACCAGCCCGGATCGATCGCCAGCCCCTGCACGGCCCACGCCAACGGCATGAAAAGTGCATGGATCAGACGCCACCACCACGGCTGGCGCGTCAGCGTGGCGAACAGCAGGGCGACGCCGCCGATGACCAGGCTGGTCTCGCGCCAGGGCATGGCCTGCCCCTGCCAGCCGTAGTAAGGCCAGGCCAGCGAGAGCACGACGATGACGGCAGCCCCTTGCAGGGCGAATTGGCGGAGCGGCGCGACGGGCAAGGATGAGGTTACTGAAGAAAACGGGTGGCGTTGTCGAGATCGCTGTGCGTATGGCCCTGATACAGAGCGGTGACGAATTTGCGCCAGACCAGATCCGGCTCGCCGATGCGAAAGCCGTAGTAATGGTAGTCGTCGCGGCTGACTTCCTGCACCGCTTGCACCGTCAGGCGGGAGCTTTCCTGGCTGCCGAGCTGGACGATGGCCGTCAGCCAGATGCCGGTCGGCACGGCATGATCGGAGCGGACGCGAAAACCGTAGCGCGAGACTTCGCTGATCTCGATCAAAATATCCTTGTCGACCGGCTCGCCGATCAGCCGCGCCGGGCACTTGACCGAGAAGCGCCGATGCCGGCGCACCTGGGCGTCGATTGTTTGCGGCGGCAATGGCGGTAGCACGGCGCGGTATTCCGGCAGGTCGTAGATCAGGTGCAGCAGGGTTTTTTTGCGGTCGCTCAGATTGGCGAAGACCTGGGTGCGCTGGTTGAAAAAATAATCGATCAGTTCAGGCGTCAGCACCGGGTCATTGGTGGTGTAGAAGCGGCGATTCGGCATCTGGATGTTGGGCAGCGTTTCCACGAAATAGTTGTAGAGGTTGCGCCGGAGCGGCTTGCCGGCGTAGGCCTGGCGCAGAATTTCCGGGGCGAGCTGGAGGTCGAGGGTGGCGCCGACGGCCGGCGCGCCATTGACGAAATCGTAGTTCTCAACCACGTTGGCGGTCAGCCGGCGGAAATAGAGCAGCGACTCGTACATCTCGATGTGCCGCGGATTGACGGCGATGACCAAGTGGCGAGTATCGAAGAAGGTGGTGCAGTAGCCGTACATGAACTTCATCAGCGGGAACAGGATTGTCCCGCCGGTGCGCCGGAAACGCGGGTGTATGGCCAGCGCCGAGACTTCGGCGATATTGCCTTCCCTGGCGCGGACGCTGCTGAGATCGAAGATGCGCTGCAAGGGAAAGCCAATGGCGCTCTCGCGGATCAGCGACAGGGTGCCGACCACCTGGTCGTCGAGTTTGGCGCACAGTGTCGTGGTCGTCGGCAGCGCGTGGTAGATGGTCACCCGCAGACCGGACGGATCGGGGGTCATGAAGCCGCTGGCGACGTAGGCATCGTGCAGCAGCTTGAAGCAGGCTTCGAGTTCCTCGCGCGTCTCGGCGATTTTCAGCACCAGGCGAGGGTTCGGCGCCAAATCGCAATCGACGAAGGAGCGGTAGATACTGTGCCGTTTCGCTCGCGGCAGCATGGCCAGTAATTTGCGCGCGCTTTGATGGATGAAGAAGCGCAGGCGGGGCGGAATGGGCATCAGAATCTATTATGGGTTAACCCAAGGGTAATAATAACCTGATGAACAGCAGTTGACCGTTGTGAATATCACGATTCCCGCGTGAATTACCCGTAAACGCGGCCTGACGCGGCGAGCGGGAAACGCTTTTTTTGCCTGCATCAACCCGCCGTCGCGGCCGGCAGGCGATAATGCCGCTCCGTTGCTTATTTTTCGCGAGCCATGATGAGATCGATCGCTTTTCTTTTCGCCACTTGCTTTGTCGTCGCCGCCCAGGCCGCGCCGGCGGCGCCCGCTGCCCCGGATCTGCCGACGCCGCCGGCGCGCGACGACACGCCGCGTCTGGCCTATGGTTTTCTGATGAAATATGGGGAAAAGTTGATCTTCTCCCCCTGCCGCGATCCCAGCTATGTGCAGGTCGAAGATGTCTCGGCCGACCGCCAGGTTGGCCGTGGCCTGGAAATGGCCGGTCTGGCCGACGGCCGCAAGTTTTATGTCGAATTGCTCGGAATCACCGACGGCAATACGCTGCGCGCCAGCGAACTGAATCTGGCGCTGGCCGACGGCCGCTGCCAGAAACCGGGCGACAGCGACGAGGCCTGGCTGGCCCGCGGCAACGAGCCGGACTGGGCGCTGGCGGCCGGCGGCGACAAGGTGACGCTACAGCGGCAAGGAGCGCCCGCAATGACCTGGCCTTATCGCATTTTCACCCGCCAGGGCGAGGTGGCGCACTTCAGCGACGAGGGGCCGGCCGGCCGTCTCGACGTGCGTTTCACGCGCCAACTGTGCCGCGATGGGCAAACGGGCGCGGTCTTCGGCTGGACGGCCGCCATTGACCTCGCCGGGCAGACGCTCAAGGGCTGCGCCTGGCAGCGTTGAGCCTGGGCGAACGGGTCGCGCTGACGCTGTCCGGCCGCGCCATCACGGGTCGCGCGCCGTCTCCAGCCAGACGCACAGGCCCTGCGTGTTCAATTCGATATCCGTGCCCAGAATGTCGAGCACGGCGGCCTCGTCGAGCGTACAGCCGTGCGCGCGCACCTCGGCCAGCAGATAGCCGGTCATCGCCTGTTGCAACCGGTCGTGCCGCTGCTCGCCAGCATCCGCCGCGGCTTCGGCCAGGGCGATCATGGCGTCGAGGCGGCGCAGCAGTTCGGCCCCGCGTTGCGGCACATCGATCAGGCGACTGTAGTGCGTCAGGTAGACCGCTTCCGGTTGCAGATCGAGCAGGCGCTGGATCGACTGGCGCATTTCTTCCGGCTCGAATTGCGTCGGCGTGGTGGTCGGGAAAATGAACGGGCGGCCGTCGACATCGAGTTGGCGGTAGGAGATGCCGAACATGTCGCCGGTGAAAATGCCCTTGCTCGCCGGATCGGCGATGCAAAGGTGGTGCCGGGCATGCCCCGGCGTATCGAGGCAGCGCAGGCTGCGCCCGGCCAGGTCGATGACATGGCCGTCCGCCGCGGCGATGATGCGCTCGGCCGGAATCGGCACAATCTCGCCATAAACCCTGGCCACGTAATCGGCCCCGTAGACGGCGGTCACGCCGGCGATCAGCCTGGACGGCTCGGCCATGTGGCGCGCGCCGCGCGGATGCACGACCAGGCGGGCATTGGGAAAGGCAGCCATCATGCCGCCGGCGCCGCCGGCATGATCGAGATGGATGTGGGTCAGAATCACGTAATCAACCGCCGAGACGGGCAGCCCCAGGCGTTGCAGGGCGGCCAGCGCCCGCGGCAGGGCCTCCTGGCTGCCGGTATCGATGAAAGCCACGCGGCCTCGCTCGACCACCATGTGAATCGCCACCAGCAAGGGCCGCACATAGCCCGCATCGAAAGCAATAATGCCGTTGTTGTAATCGCGCCAGTTCATTTTTGAGTGGAGAGTTGTGAGTGGAGAGTCGAGAGTTGAAGCGCCGGAGCTTTGGGGGTGGTTTTTCCCTCTCGACTCCCCAACTCCCCGCTCTCGACTATTGATCCGGCAATCAAGCATTGAACATTCCCGCTACGTCATGCTGCGCGTAGTCGCAGCATCCATGCGAGCATCCATGCGGCTTGTGGATTCTGCGACTACGCTTCGCTCCGCGCAGAATGACGATATTTAATTGCCGGGTGACTAAGCTCAAAGTTGCGCCGCCTTGAAAGTATTGCACTGATTGATGTCGCCGGATTCAAAACCGCGCTTGAACCAGCGCACGCGCTGGGCGGAACTGCCGTGGGTGAAACTTTCCGGCACGATGCGGCCTTGCGCCTGTTGTTGCAGGCGGTCGTCGCCGATGGCCGAGGCGGCGTGCAGCGCCGCTTCCAGATCGCCCGCTTCGAGCAGGTTCTGCATCGTGCCGGCGCGGTTGCCCCAGACGCCGGCCAGACAGTCGGCCTGGAGTTCGAGGCGCACCGACAAGGCGTTGCTCTCGGCCTCGCCGGCCCGCTGCCGGGCGCGCTGCACCTGCTCGGAGATGCCGAGCAGGTTCTGTACGTGGTGGCCGACCTCGTGCGCGATGACATAGGCTTGGGCGAATTCGCCGGGAGCCTTGAAGCGGGTCTTCAGTTCGTCGAAAAATTGCAGGTCGATATAGACCCTCTGGTCGCCCGGACAGTAGAACGGCCCCATCGCCGACTGGCCGGTGCCGCAGGCGGTCGGCGTGACGCCGGAGAAAAGCACCAGCTTCGGATCACGGTACTGCTTGCCGCTGGCCTGAAAAATCTGCTGCCAGGCGTCCTCGGTCGAGGCCAGCACCTGCGCGACAAAACGCGCCGTTTCGTCGTCAGCCGGCGGCCGATGGGCGGCCGGCGCATGTTGCTCGACGGCCGGCAATCCGCCGCCGCCGAGCATGTTGAGCACGGTCATGGGATTGACGCCGAGAAAATAACTGGCGATCAGGGCGATGGCGACAGCGCCCAGACTCAGGTGGCCGCCGCCCAGGGAAAAACCACCGCCGCTGCCGCGCCGATCTTCCAGATTGTCGCTTTCGCGTTCGTTGTCCATGCGCATGATGGGATCCTCAGCGGTAACGGTTGATGGCGATCCGGGTTTCCTCGGCGACCCGGCGGGCAGCGGCGGCAAAGTGCTCGTCCTGCCCGGCGTACAGGATGGCGCGCGAGGAATTTATCACGAGAGCGCTGGCCGCTGGCGCGCGGCCGGCCGTGACGGTGGCTTCGATGTCGCCGCCCTGGGCGCCAATGCCGGGGACGAGCAGCGGCATGTCGCCGACGATCTGGCGCACGCGGGCAATCTCGGCGGGAAAGGTGGCGCCGACGACCAGGCCGATCTGGCCGCTGCTGTTCCAGTCGCAGGCCAGCCGGGCGACGCGCTCGTACAGTCGCTCCTGGATGCCGGGGCCGCCGACATCGAGAAATTGCAGGTCGGAACCGCCGGGATTGGAGGTACGGCAAAGCAGGATCACGCCCTTGTCCGGCCAAGCCAGCCAAGGCTCGATCGAATCGTGGCCCATGTAGGGATTGACCGTCACCGCATCGGCCTGGAAGCGCTCGAAAGCCTCGACGGCATATTGCTCGGCGGTCGAGCCAATGTCGCCGCGCTTGGCATCCAGGATGACCGGGATGCCGGGATGCCGCTCGTGAATGTGGGCGATCAGCGCTTCCAGTTGATCCTCGGCGCGGCGGGCGGCGAAGTAGGCGATCTGCGGCTTGAAGGCGCAGGCCAGATCGGCGGTGGCATCGACGATGGCGGCGCAGAATTGCAGGATGGCGTCGGGCCGGCCCTGAAGATGGGCGGGGAAGCGGGCCGGGTCGGGGTCGAGGCCGACGCAGAGCAGGGAATCGTTCTTTTGCGCGGCGGCGGCGAGCGATTGGGTGAAGGTCATGCGGGAACCTTTTAGAACGTGTTGTTTAGTTGTGCTGTGCCGCTGGCCCCCACCCTAACCCTCCCCCGCAAGCAGGGGAGGGAATCGGACTCCTTCCCCCGCTGGCGGGGGAAGGTCGGGATGGGGGGCAATAGCGTGCGGAAGAAAACGGGAGAATTTAGCAGGCAGCAGACAATTTTGCAGGCTGCGCTGGGTGAACAGAAAACGGCCATCGCAAACGAAACCAAGCTGCTGCCAATCGACGTCGCGGTTCAACATCAGCGTACATTCGATCAGGTCGCGCCGGGTGATTTTCCGGTTCCTCGGAAACAGCGCCAGCACCGAGCCGTCGAAGTGCTTGCAGTCGTGCAGGAAAAAAGGAGCCGTCTTGCGCGTGCGGCCATTGACGTAAATGCGCGGGTCATTGTTTTGTGGATAGCCGCGCCCCCATCGCCACCAGTTGCTTTCATCGAAGGTCTTGATACGGCGGGCCAGCAGTTCGGCCTTGTGCTGTTGCAGATGCGGATGCTGGATGTCGTACAGCATGCGCCGCGTCTCGCCGGTATCGACGGTCTTGGAGCAGACAAACTCGCGGTTGCCCTCGGGATGCGTATAAATGGCGTCCGCCCCGGAAACGGCCCCGACCTTGACCGCGAATACGTCCGCGAAGCGCAGGCCGTGGTCGTCGCGCAGGAACATCAACTGGCCATCGACTTCGGTGAAGATGCGGCCATCGGCCATGCGCCGGTCGAAGCGCCCCTTCTCGAAGCGGAAAATGCAGCAATTCGGCGTCGCACCGGCAAAGACGCGGACATCGCCGGTTTCATAAAAATGCGTGATGCTGCCCTGGTCGTAAAGCCAGACATTGAGCTTCCTGGCCGCAGTCAGCTTGATGAATTCGCGCGGCACGATAAACACCAGTTCGCCGCCCGGCTTCAGGTGGCGGACGCATTTTTCGATGAAAAACAAGAACAGGTTGCTGCGCGCATCGAACAGCCGGGAATCGAGCCGCCGCCGGGTCGCGGCGGGCACGTCCCGGTAGCGGACGTAGGGCGGATTGCCGATGATGCTGTCGAACTGCTCGCTCAAGGGGTAGTCGAAGAAATCGCGGGTCTCGACGCCGGGCGCAGCGATGCGCGCGTCGATCTCGATCCCCACGCAATCGGCCCCGCGCTGGCGCAGCGCCTCGAAAAAAGCCCCGTCGCCCGCCGAGGGTTCGAGAAAGCGCCCCCGGTTCTGGCACAGGCCGAGCATGAATTCGACGACATTCTCCGGGGTGAAGACCTGGCCGAGTTGTTCGACGTTGCGGGTCATGTCATCAAGAATATTCCCGGTGGCGAGCCTGTTCATGACGGCAGTTCAAGGCTCGATCGGCAACCCCCGGCGCAGCCGCTCGTGGCGCTCGCGGGTTTCCGGCGTTTGCGTCAGCAAGGTGAACTGGCGGGCGGCTTCGACCCATTCCAGGCGCTGCATGGGGGTCAGGCGGGCAAAGGCGGCCAGTTGCTCGTCGCTGACGTAGTAGCTGAAGCCGCCGGTGATGGGAGTCTTGGCGTCAACGGCCACGCAGGCGCTCCAGATGTTCGATGTCGCTGGCATCCTGAGCGCGGCCGGTACCGCGCTTGAGGGCGATCATGTCGTCGATGGCGGCGAGCGTGACGGGAGTGCCGTCGAGGTCGCGGGTGAGGGCGCGCCGGAAGGCCGTGGGAAGGTCGATGCCGGGGGCAATCAGCACGTCGACCATGGTGGCCGCGCCGGCCTTGGGATCGATGAGGCCAAAGGCGATCATGTGTTTTTCCTCGGCCCATGTCTTGCGTTGCGCGGGGTCTTTCAGGGCCGTGAGCGGCACGGGCGCGCAGGGCGCGAGGCCCAGTTCCCCGGCGCAGGCGATGAAACGGTCGAGATTGTCGGCATCCAGGACAAGAATGAGGTCGACGTCCATGGTCATGCGCGGCACGCCATGCAGGTTCATGGCGAGGCCGCCGACCAGCAGGTAGCGAACCCGGTGTTTTTCCAGAGCGCGGAAAAGCTCCAGATAGATCATTCCGGCGTCGCCTCCTTGCGTTCCGCCGCTGCTTTCTCCCGCGCCTTCTTCTCCCAATACCGCTCGTTCTTGCTCTCGTCGGCGAAGCGGTAGCGGCCGGCCAGTTCGCAGCCTTTCATGCCGGGGTCGCAGGGCAGGTTGTTGATCTTGGTGCAACGATTGTCCACTTCGTGCGGGCAGCCCCAGCTTCCGGCCATGTCAGTTCTCCTTGCCCCAGGAATTTTTGCATGCCACCGGCCGGTTGCCGGCGAGCATCGCGCCGTAAGGTTGCCGCGCCTGATCCTGCTCCAGATCGTGCGCGCTTTCGGCGCTACGAGCGATTGCCTTGATGGTCCACGGGAAATTCACGGTGGGCTGCGCTCACTTGATGCGTTGCAGCTTCGGCCGCCCGCCCGCGGGCGGCGGCTCGGGTTCGCGTTCAGCTTCGCCTCGATCGAGCGCCGGGGCCGCGGCGAAATCGCTTGTCGCGCCGTCAGTTTCGATCTCGAAGGCCATGCCGGCGCCGTTCTCGCGGGCATAGATGGCCGCTACCTGCTCGACCGGCACCGACAACTGGCGGGCGACGCCGGCGAAACGAGCCTGAAACTCGATCAATTCATTGCCCATTTGCAGCTTGTTGGTCGCCTCCGGCCCGATATTGAGCACGATCTGACCGTCGCGGACGAACTCGCGCGGCACATTGGTGCGCGGGTCGACCTGTACCGCGAGGTGGGGCGTGTAGCCGTTATCGCTGCACCATTCCCAGATGGCGCGCAGCAGGTAGGGTTTGGTGGATGGCAGTTCCACGTTACTTGCGCATCGCCTTTTCCGACGGCGTCAGCGCGTCGATGAAGCCCTGGCGGCTGAAAATGCGTTCGGCGTATTTCATCAGCGGCGCGGCGGCCTTGCCGAGGTCGATGCCATAGTGGTCGAGACGCCACAAGAGCGGCGCGATGGCCACGTCGAGCATGGAAAATTCGTCGCCCAGCATGAATTTCTGCTTGTTGAAGATCGGGATGATCTCGGTCAGGCGGGCGCGGATTTCCTGGCGCGCCTTGTCGGCGGTCTTGCCGTTTTTCTCGATCACCTCCATGAAGGAGAAAATCTCGCGCTCCATGCCGACCAGCAGTTGGCGGGCGCGGGCGCGCATGATCGGGTCGGCCGGCATCAATTGCGGATGCGGGAAGCGCTCGTCGATGTACTCGTTGATGATGTTCGGCTCGAACAGCACCAGATCGCGCTCGACCAGCACCGGCACCCGCCGGTGCGGATTGATGGCCGCCATTTCGTCCGGCTTGTTGAACATGTCGACGTCGATCACCTGAAAATCCATGCCCTTCTCGAACAGGACGATGCGGCAGCGATGACTGAAGGGGCAGGTCGTGCCCGAATAGAGGTTCATCATCTTTCTCAACCCTCAAAACAAATTCGGCAGCGGGGCCAACGTTGACTGGAGACAAACCTGTGATTATACGCATTTTCCTTTGGCTCTGGCGTGGCGGGTTGACTCGAAAACCACAACCCCTCCTCAGGGAGAGAAATCGCTTGTACAATCACGCGTTTTCGGCGGCACTCGACCGCAGGGGGAACTGGCCCATCGCCACGGGCCGGTTTTGAGCTGTTTTCGCTTGAGAGGAGAATTCCATCGTGAACGTTAACGAGACATCGCCGGCCGATCCTGTCCAGGAGCCGTTGCCTGAATGCCCGACGCCAGCCGCGTCGGCGAACCCGGCGGCCAGCGAGGCGAAAACCTCGCGCCGCGGCTTCCTCAAGACCGGCGGCATGTTGAGTCTGTCGTCGCTGATGGGCGCGGGCGCGCTGATGACGAAATCCGATGACGCTCTCGCCGCCGCCGAGTGGGGCGAGCATTTCCAGAAAAATTACCGCCTGATGACGGATGCGGAAAAAGCCGAGTCGCGGGCGCGGCTTGAACGGCGCTATTCCGAGGAATACGGCAAGGCGGTGACGGTGGATACCACCGACCCGCAGCCCGGCGTGCTGATGGGCTATGCGCTCAACGTCCGCAAGTGCATCGGCTGCCGCCGCTGCGTCAAGGCTTGCGTTGCCGAGAACAATCAGTCGCGCGGCGAGCGGCCCGGCGAGCGCATCGAGTGGATTCAGGTGCTGCGCATGGAGCGCGGCGAATTCTCCGAAGAGAGGATGAACGACGGCTACCCGGAGGGCCTCGGCATTCAGGTCGGCGGCAACGCCTACACGCCCGCGGGCCAGGTTCTCGAAGGCCAGTACCATTATCAGCCGGATGCCGTGCCGGAAAAGGACGCCACCTACATGCCGATCGCCTGCATGCAATGCGAGAAACCGCCCTGCGTCAAGGTCTGTCCGGTGCGCACGACCTACCGCGAAGGCGACGGCCCGGTGGTCATCGACTACAACTGGTGCATCGGCTGCCGCATGTGCATGGGCGCCTGCCCCTACTGGGCGCGCCGCATCAACCTGACCACGCCGGTGCTGCCGAAGGAAGCCATGAACCCGGTCACGCACTACCTGGGCAACCGGCCGCGTATGCGCGGCGTCGTCGAAAAATGCCATTGGTGCTTGCAGCGCACCCGGCATGGCCGCTATCCGGCCTGCGTCGAGGTCTGCCCGGTCGGCGCCCGCAAATTCGGCAACCTGCTCGATCCCAACAGCGAGGTCAGCCTGGTGCTGGCGCGGAAAAACGTCTTCCGCCTCAAGGCCGAGAACAACACTTTCCCGAAATTCTTCTACTTCTACGATTGAGGAGCGAGCCGTGCAACCACTCATCCGCTTCACAGCCGATTACACACGCTACGTCCTCAAGGGCGGCGCCCGCTTCTACATCTGGATGGCCTGCCTCGCGGCGCTCAGCATCGCCATGCTGTACGTGTATTATCTGCAAAACACCGATGGCCTGATCGTCACCGGCATGACCAGCCAGATCCACGATGGTCTGTACTTCGCCAATCTGGTGTTTCTGGTCGGCGTCGCCGCCGGAGCGGTGACCATCGTCTTTCCGGCTTACGTCTATCATCACGAGGGCATGCACAAGGTCACGGTGCTGGGCGAGATGCTGGCCATCACCGCCGTCGTCATGGTGATGATGTTCGTCTTTGCCCACATGGGGCGGCCCGACCGCCTCTGGCACATGATCCCGGTCATCGGCATCTTCAACTTCCCGAATTCGATGCTGGCCTGGGACGTGCTGGTGCTGACCGGCTACCTGATCCTGAACCTCATCTGCGGCTTCTATTACCTGTGGGGCAAATACACTGGGCAGGGCGTGAACAAGAAACTTTTCATGCCGCTGGTGTATATCTCGATCGTCTGGGCGCTTTCCATCCACACCGTCACGGCTTTCCTGATCTCGACCCTGGCGGCGCGTCCGATGTGGTTCCACAGCGTGATGCCGATCCGCTTCATCGTCACCGCCTTTGCCGCCGGCCCCTGCCTCATCATCCTGGCCTTCCTCGTCATCCGCAACACCACCAAAATGTGGATCGAGGACAGCGCCATCAAGCTCCTGGCGACCATCGTCACCTGGTGTCTGGGCATCGCCCTCTTCCTCACCCTGTCGGAAGTCGTCGTCGAGCTGTATCCCCGCACCGAGCACGCCAACGGCCTCTACTACCTGATGTTCGGCCTGCACGGCCTGACCCGGCTGGTGCCCTGGTTCTGGACCTCGGTGGCGCTGATGGTCGTCTCCTTTGTGCTGTTCCTGATTCCGTCCTTCCGCAACAACATGAAGCTGTTGCCCATCGCCTGCGTCATGGCCTTCGCCGGCATCTGGATCGAAAAAGGCATGGGCCTCATCGTCCCCGGCTTCATCCCCTCGCCGATCGGCGAGGTGACCGAGTATTACCCGACCTTCGTCGAATGGCTGATGACGATCGGCATCTGGGCTTTCGGCTTTTTCATCCTGACCATTTTGCTCAAGGGCGCCATTGGCATTCTGCAAGGCGAGATCAAATACGGCGGCCAGACCGCCATTGCAAAGTAGGAGGCGACCATGAAAAAGTCCGCATTCCACACGACCCTCATCGCGCTCCTGGCCATCGGCTGCGGCGTGGCACTCACCGCCTGCTCCGACCATTCAGCGCCAGCGACGACGCCTGCGGCGCAGGAACAGGCGCAGCCAGGGCAGACCCAACCGGAGCAGGCGCAGTCCGCACAAGCGCCGCAGGAAGCCAAGGAAGTCGTCTGCTTTGAAAGCCGCAAGGGCGCTTCGGAAATCACTCAAAAAGAGATTGAGCCTGGCCTGCTCAACGTCAAATGCTCGCCGACGACCGGCGCGGCGCTCTGGTACGGCGACCCCTACCAGGACACCATGCCGATGGGCAAAATGCCGCTGCTGGATAACATCCCTGACGACAAAGCCGTCGTTCGGCCGCGCAGCGAGCACCTGAATCTCCTCCCGTTGTGCGGCACCTCCTGCCACAACAACACGCTGCCGCCGGATGCGCGAGTGCCGCCGACACTTCCGAAGAACAACCATCCGGCGCCGATCCCGACCATGGAAGGGATGCTGCCGGAAATCGCCAACTTGCAGCATGGCCGCGGCCGCATCTGGTGTCTTGAGTGCCACCACACGACCCAGCGCAACATGCTGGTCGACCACTTCGGCAACCCGATCAGCTTCGATCAGCCGCAACTCTTGTGCGGCAAATGCCACGGCGACAAGCTGCGCGACTGGCGCGACGGCATCCACGGCAAACGCATCGGCGAATTCGCCAGCGACGGCAAGAAGCGCTGGTTCGTCTGCACCGAATGCCACAACCCGCACAACGTCCAGGATGGCGAGCGCAACCGCGGCTTCATCCAGTTGCAGCCCGAACTCCCGCCGCAACTGCCGCATGGCATGGTGGACGCCAGCCATGAAACGCGGCATCCGATTGCGCATTGATGTCCGACGCGCCGGCTGACCGTCCGGCCCGGGGCGATCCCACGTGGGTCGCCCCGGCGCTGACGCGCGAGGAAAAAACCCGCAGCATCGGCAAAACCCCGGTCTTCTTCGGCCCGCCGCTGGCCATTCTCACCGACGGCCAGAAGAACACCATGGAAATCAGCGGCAAACTGAACCGCACCGCTGAACGTTATCTCGAAATTCTCAAATATCACCACTTGGCGCTGACGGAACCGGAGCGCCAATGTATCGCCCACATCTGCGACATCGGCTTCATGTCGCCGCTGGAAATCCGGGAATTGCCCTTTGAAGTGCGCATGACGAAATTTGCCTGCGCCGGTCTGGATAAAGAGGCGCTGGCACAGAAACTCGACGCGGCCAGTTTCGCCGAACGGGTGAGCATCGTCGAGGCCCTTGGGTTTTAGGTCAGGGAAGGCTGATTGCGGGCCGCTTTCCCGGAACCGCAATTTTCCCTCGCGCATTCCCGCGCAAGCGAGAACCCATAAGCGCCATCTCTCGCTCGAACCGCTTCGCAAATTTACGGCTGCTGATACACCAGCCGCAAGCCCGGCGCGACGCGCAGGCTGTGCGGCAGCAGATAGTCTCCCGCGAAGAAAGGCGCTTCCAGATGTTCAAACCGCGCCCCCAGGTCGACGCCAGCGTGCAGCCAGGCCGCCCAGACCAGGGTTGTGCAGTATTGACCCTGGCGGTCGTTTTCAACGATCTGGAAAGGCGCTCCCAGACGCTGTAAAGCATATTCGACGGCGCTGGCGCGCGAAGCGGCAGTCGCGGGAACGCGGTAAATGGCAACGCCGCGCGCGCGATCGGGCGAAAGGAAGAAATCCAGGTCGTCGCGCACGACCGCATCCGCCCGCCCCGGCATTTCGGCGGGCACCGCATGCACGACTTGCCAATGCCCCGCCGCGCCAACCAGCATGCCGACATGGCTATACGGGTCGCCGCGTTTTTCGTGCTGCCGCGCGCTTGCCGCGCCGCGCACGACTTCGCTTTGCCAACCATCGCCAATGCGGAAAATCAGGTCGCCCGCTTGAAGCCGGGAAGAAATTTCGGCGGGCAAGACGATGGCGGCGGGAGGAGCAATTTCACCCGCCGCAAGCGTAACGGATGCTGCGGCGGCAACAGCGAGAAAAACCAGCCCGATCAGCAGCGTGGACAGAGCGAAGCGGCGCGAGGACAAGCCGCGCCAACGGGAGGCAATTACTTCAACACGATTTTCCATGCGCCCGATTCCTGGATCAGGTTCAAGCGATCTTTTTTCGTTTTCCCGTTTTTGAACTTCAATTCCATATCGACTCTGGCGGTATTTCCATCCTGCTTGGCAAGCGTCGTCACGACCGAATCCAGGCCGCCATGTTCCTGTATTGAGGAATACTGCTGACCAACAATCATCTGAAGTTTTCCTTTTACCGCCGTCAAATCGTTTTCCTTGACATCTTTCAACGAGTAATACCCGATGGCCTCCTCGGTGCGATTGGCGGCAACGGCATCAATGTAATTCTTGGCAACGCTCTCCGGGGTTTGAGATGAGCAGGCGGCGAGGATGGCAAACGCGAAAAGCATCCCCCAGAGCGCGAGCAATTTACGGGCGTGGATGGAAGCAGAAAATGGCAACATCAAGATTCCTCTTGTCGATGAGTTGTAATGACTGTGTCGAGCCTGCATCCTGGACTGTACGGCGCTGCCGGATGCAGCCAGAAGGCCAGGCGCGACAGAAAACCATTCTACCCGCTTCTCTCGTCATCTCGCACAGCCCGGAAAAACCTGACGTCAGAGGGCGGCAAGCCAGAGTGGCCCTGGTTCACATGTGGTTACCTGAATAGCCACTCCCCGGTGGGTTGCTGGATCACCGTGTAGTTACGGCGAACGCTTTCTTCGCTTTGAGGAGAAACATAATCGACAATGAATGAAAGAGCGTTTGCCGATTTTTTCTCCCAACCTGCAACCCTGATCGGGTTCAAACAGCCGGATTTATGGTACTGCATGGTTATCAGGGGAGATACAAATACCATTGAGGCCGAACTGCCCGGATCGGTGTATTGACCCAGCCTGTTGCCTTTCGCGCCACAGGCTATCAGCCCAACCACCTTTTCAATCGTGGGTTGAGCCGATGCAATCATTTGATTGAGCTTCTGATCGGGCGCGGGCGAAAAGGCTTTTCTTGTAATCTGCATCGTTTCCGGTGGCACATAGACTCCGCCTTGGGCGGCGGCAGAGGGGCCGGTCGGGTTGGCCGTGCGTGAGCCGTTATTCATGGCCGCCAAACCATCGTCTACCGCTTTGCAGCCAGCAAGCGAGGCTCCGCAAATCACAAAAAGAAAAAACTTTCTCTCGAACTTCATTTGCCTTTTCCCAGTAATCAATAAATGAAGGGCATTGCAGAAACCAGCCCCTTTTGAGTTTCCCGTTTGCCAATCATCTACGAATTTCGTAGAGAAAGCGGGCTGTGATTCTACGATTATCGTAGAATGGTGGTCAAGTCCCCTGTCACGGTCTTTGGTCGGCGCCTGCGCGAAGCGCGGCTGCGGGCTGCCATTGCCCAGGATCAGCTTGGCATCAGGATCGGCCTGGATGAAGGAACCGCCAGCGCCAGGATCAGCCGTTACGAAACGGGGACTCATGCGCCGCCGTTTGGCATTGCGACGAAATTGGCGCGGGTGTTGGAACTGCCGGCTGCCTACTTCTACTGCGAAGACGACGAGCTTGCCAAATTGATATTGGCATGGGGAAAGATGTCAAAATCCGAGCGCAAACCGCTTAAAATGCTTGCCGAGGCAACGCTCGCCGCCGCATGAGATGGCCCTCGTGCGGTTCCGATCATTGCTCCACAAGACCGGGATTGCGCGAGAATGGCGAAGGGGGCGGCGTCTCCCGTCAGGGGATGCCCGCATCCAGACTCAACCACTACAGAAACGGAACAACAGCCATGTCGAGCCTCTTGCAATGGGATTCGCGCCTTAGCGTCGGCAACGAAACCCTGGATGCCCAGCATCGGAATCTCCTGGCGCAATGCAAGACGCTGGCCGATTGCCTCGCCGGAAACGACGCCGACGAATTCCATCGGCTCTTCGCGACATTGATCGCTGCTTCCCGTGAGCATTTCGCCGCCGAGGAAGCCCTGCTCGCCCAGAGCGGCTATCCTGAAGCCGATCTCGAAGCGCACCTTGATGAACGCGACGAATTCAACTACCTGGCCGACCAAATCATCACGGCAGAAAATTTTGACCCGCAAGAACTGCAAGATTTCCTGTCCCTGTGGTGGTCGGGCCATATCCTCGGCTCCGCCAAAAAGCAACGAGACTTTCTGGAACGGGCTGCCGGCTGATTTTTACCCGGTGCCGTGACACGCCTTGCGCTCCCGTAAGGCCTGCGCCAGCGTGCCGCTGTCGACGTACTCCAGTTCACCGCCGACCGGCACGCCGCGGGCGATCCGGCTGACCCGCACGCCCTTCGGCCGCAGCATGGCCGTCAGGTAATGCGCCGTCGCCTCGCCTTCGTTGGTGTAGTTGGTGGCCAGAATGACTTCCTGCACCGCGCCATCGAGCGCGCGCGCCAGCACGCGCTCAAGCCCAAGCTCGCGCGGGCCGATGCCGTCGAGCGGCGACAAGCGCCCCATCAGCACGTAGTAAAGTCCCTGATAGGATTGCGTCTGCTCCATCATGTTCATGTCCACCGGCGTTTCGACCACGCACAGCAACGACGAATCGCGGCGCGGCGACAGGCAGCGTTCGCAGACATCGCTCTCGCTGAAGGTATTGCAACGCTGGCAATGGCGGACGGATTCCAGCGCATTGAGCACAGCCTCGCCAAGGCGACGGGCGCCGCTGCGGTCCCGTTGCAGCAGGTGGTAAGCCATGCGCTGCGCCGATTTCGGCCCGACGCCGGGCAGGCAGCGCAAGGCTTCGATCAGCGCCGCAAGGCCGGAAGGGTTCACGAAGAAATTGACTTAGAACGGCAGCTTCATACCGGGCGGCAGGTTGAGACCAGCCGTGAAGCCGGCCATCTTCTCCTGGCTGAGCGCCTCGGCGCGGCGCATGGCGTCATTGACTGCCGCCGCGACGAGGTCTTCCAGCATTTCACGATCATCCAGCACCGAGGGATCGATGCTGACCCGGCGAACATCGTGGGCGCAAGTCATCTGCACCTTGACCATGCCGGCGCCGGCCTGGCCTTCGACCTCGATCTGCGCCAACTGTGCCTGCGCCTTTTTCATGTTTTCCTGCATCATCTGCGCCTGCTTCATCAGGCCGCCCAGACCACCCTTCATCATTGTGGTATCTCCGTTAGGTTATCGGTTTGATCGACGCCTCGACCACCGAGGCATCCAGGGATTCAATCGCGTCGCGGACAAAGCCATCTCTGGCGATGGCCGCTTCGGCGCGCTCCTGACGTTCCTGGCGCTCACGACCGGCAGTCGCCGCCGGCGTATCAATCTCGTTGGCGGCCAGTTCAATACGCAAACGCAGCGGCCGGGCGAAATAATCGGACAGGGCTTGCTGCAAGCGCTCGGGCGCCGGCTTCATCTGCAAGTGCGTTTGCGCTGGCGCCAGGCGCAACAGGCACTCGCCGTCGTCGAGCCGGCGCAATTCGCAATGCTGGGCCAGGGTACGCGCCAAGCCGGACAGCGGCAGCGCGGCAATGATGGCATCCCAGTCCTGTTCGCGGCTAGGGACTGCCTGTATCTCTCGTTTGGCCGGCGCGGTGACGGGAACAGCGCTGGTCGCCGGCCGCATTGGCGCCACCGTAACGTGCGGCCGACTGGCCGCCACCACATCGGCCACCGAACTCGGCCGGAAGGCATGCAGACGCAACAAGGTCATCACAAATCCGGCATATTCGTCGGGCGCGGCTGGCAACTCGCTACGCCCAACCAGCGCGATCTGATAGGCCAACTGGATGAATTCCGGTGCGAACGTGGCGGCAAGCGCCAGCAGGCGCTCCCGCTCCGGCTCCTCGTCGTCGATGGCGGCGGGTGCGCATTGGGCAATCTGGATGCGCGTCAGCAGCGTCGCCAGTTCCTGCAAGGCAGCGGCGAACGACAGGCTGCGCATGCCGAGATCGGCGGCGACGGCCAGCATCGCCGAGGCATCGCCAGCCGCCAGCGCCTCGAGAATGGCGAACAGATAATCCTGATCGACCGTCCCGAGCATGGCGCGCACCTGCCCTTCCTCAACCTTGCCGGCGCCGTGAGCGATGGCCTGATCGAGCAGCGACAGGGCATCGCGCATGCTGCCCGCCGCCGAGCGGGCGATCAGCGCCAGGGCTGGCGCATCATGGCTGATCTCCTCGGCTTGCAAAATATGCGCCAGATGGCCCGTGATAGCCGCCGCCGGCATTTGTTTGAGATTGAATTGCAGACAGCGCGACAGCACCGTCACCGGAATTTTCTGCGGATCGGTGGTCGCCAGAATGAATTTGACATGCTCCGGCGGCTCTTCGAGCGTTTTCAACATCGCATTGAACGCCGAATTGGAGAGCATATGCACTTCGTCGATCACATAGACCTTGAAACGCCCCCGCGTCGGCGCATAAACCGCGTTCTCCAGCAACTGGCGCATCTCATCGACGCGGGTATTGGTCGCCGCATCAACTTCGAGCAAATCGACGAAACGGCCGCCGTCGATCTCCTGGCAAGCGGAGCACGTACCGCAGGGCGTCGCCGTGATGCCGCTCTCGCAATTCAGCGATTTGGCCAGGATGCGGGCAATCGTCGTCTTGCCGACGCCACGCGTACCGGTGAAAAGATAGGCGTGATGCAGGCGCTGCTCGGACAAGGCATGGGTTAGAGCACGAACCACATGCTCCTGCCCGACGAGGGTCGAAAAATTGCGCGGCCGCCATTTGCGGGCAAGAACCTGATAACTCATGCGCCCCACACCAAAGCAGAAAATGAAAGTGGCGAGCCTAACCCCCGGCACTTGCAGTAAATGGCTGTGGCTGCTTCCTTCCGGACCTGACCAGGTTCACCATCCTGCAATGCGGGGAGACCCGCCAT
>WQUQ01000200.1 GCA_009782025.1 Desulfobulbus sp.
CGCGAAGTCGCAGTACGCAGAATCCACAAGCCGCATGGATGCTGCGACGTAGCGCAATGACGTAGCGGGAATGTTCAATGCTTGATTGCCGGATCAATAGTGTGCGCCAAGGAAGTACGATGGCAAGTCTAGCGCATCTCGCCGGCAGCGGCTGCTAGAATCGACGACCGTTTCTGGAACCGCACGCCCATGCGCCGCTCCCGCTCCGAATTCCTCGATCTCGCCGATATCCGCCTGCATTTGCGCCACTGGGGCGATGCCGCCGCCCCGACGCTGTTCCTGTTGCACGGCTGGATGGACGTTTCGGCCTCGTGGCAATTCGTCGTCGATGAACTCTCCCGCGATTGGCATATCGTCGCCCCCGACTGGCGCGGCTTCGGCCCGTCGCAGTGGCTCAACCGCCCTTATTTTTTCGCCGAGCACCTGGGCGATCTCGACGCCATCGTCGACCATGTCGCGCCGAGCGGCCCGGTACGCCTGACCGGTCACAGCATGGGCGGCATCCTCGCCGCGCTGTACGCCGGCATTCGGCCGGAGCGGGTCGAGCGCCTGGTGACCCTCGAAGGTTTCGGCATCGCGCCGACGACGCCGGACATGGCGCCGGAACGCTACCGCCAGTGGCTGGGCCAGTTGCGCGCGCCGCCGCGCCTCTCCGCCTATCCCGACCGCGCCGCCTTCGCCCGCCGGCTGCTCAAGAACGACCCGTACCTGACGCCCGCGCGGGCCGATTTTCTCTCTCGCCATCTGGCCCGCATTGGCGGCGGCACGACGCGCGCCGGCGAGCATCGGCACGGCGTGATCTGGAATGGCGACCCGTGGCACAAGGCCACGTCGCCCTACCTGTTCCGCCTGGAGGAATCGATGGCCATCTGGCGTCAGATACGCTGCCCGGTACTGTGGGTGGCCGGACGCCAGTCGTGGGTCGTGCGCGATTACGCCAACCGCCCCGGCGACTGGGAGGCGCGCCGCGCCTGCTTCGCCGAGGTGCGCGAGGAATGGATCGACCAGACCGACCACATGCTGCACCACGACCAGCCGGCGGCGGTCGCCGGCCTGATCGAGGCATGGTTCGCCTGAAATTCTCGCCGCCCCCGCGAACGATAAACAAACTGGCATAATCGGAAAAACCATGCCGACCTGCCGGCCAGACAGAAGGTCATCATGAAGCTGAAGCGTCAGAACCTCTTTGTCGTTTTTCTCATCGTCATCCTGCTGCCGCTCGGCTGGCTGACCGGCGCCGTTTTGCACGGCTGGCCGGGAGCGGCGTCGATGATCGTGTTCTCCGGCATCATCGCCCTGCTGCTCTACCGCCGCCTGCGGCGCGACGAGGCCGCCCAGGTCGAATCGCTCGATGACCTGCGCGAGGTCCAGCGCATCGCCCGCCTCGGCAACTGGCGGCACGATCTGTGCCGCAACCAGTTGCAATGGTCGGAAGAAATGTTTCGCATCCTGGAAGTCGACCCTGGACAACGGCCGGCCAGCGCCCGCGCTTATCTCGCCGTCACCCACCCGGATGACCGCGAGATGCTCCGCGCCGCCTACGCCCAATCGCTGACGCCGGGCCACCCCTATGAAATCACCCATCGCCTGCAATTCGCCGATGGCCGTATCAAATATGTTCTCAGCCGCGGCGAGACGCGCTTCGCCGATGACGGTACACCGCTCGTCGCACGCGGCACCTTGCAGGATGTCACCGAACATCACCTGGCGCAGGAGGCACTCTTGCTCCATGGCAATATCTTCCAGCACAGCGGCGAAGCGATCATGATCACCGATCATGACAATCGCATCATCGACATCAACCCGGCTTTCGTCCGGCAGACCGGCTATTCGCGGGAGCAGGTCGTTGGCGAGAATCCGCGCATGCTGGCTTCCGGGCGGACACCGCCGGAAACCTACGCCGCCTTGTGGACTGCCTTGCAGAACGAGGGTTACTGGCAAGGCGAGCTATGGGATTGCCACCGCAACGGCCGTATTTATCCGAAATGGACAACCATCTCGGTGATCCGCGACAAGTACGGGAGCATCACCCATTTCATCGCCAGCTTCAACGACATCAGCGAACGCAAGGCGACCGAGGAACGCATCGAACGCCTTGCCCACCACGACAGCCTGACCGGCCTGTTCAACCGCTACAACCTGGAAATCCGTCTGTCGCAGGCGCTGCTCACCGCGCGCCGGGAAAAGCACTTCCTGGCCGTGCTGTTCATCGATCTCGACCATTTCAAGGTCATCAACGACACGCTCGGCCATGCCATCGGCGACCAGTTGCTGGTCGAAGTCGCCCGGCGCCTGCAAGGTTGCGTGCGTGAAAGCGACATCGTCGCCCGCCAGGGCGGCGACGAGTTCGTGGTCGTCATCAACACCCTCGATTCGCCGGCCGTGGCCTCGCTGGTCGCCGCCAAGATCCTGCATGCCCTGAGCCAACCTTACGACATCAGCAACAACCGCCTGCACACCAGTCCGAGCATCGGCATCGCCATCTTCCCCGGCGACGGCGAGGATGCCGAGACCCTGATGAAGAACGCCGACGCGGCGATGTACCACGCCAAGGGGCAAGGCCGCAACAACCTGCAATACTTCACCGCCGAACTCAACGCCGCGGCCAGCGAGCGCCTGCTGCTCGAACGCGAATTGCGCGAGGCGCTCAAACAGAATCAGCTTGAACTGCACTACCAACCGCAATTCGCCGCCGACGCCGATGACTTCGTCCGGCCGCAAGCGGTCGAAGCCCTGGTCCGCTGGCGTCATCCGCAGCGCGGTCTGGTGCCGCCCGGCCGCTTCATCCCGGTGGCCGAGGAATCCGGGCTGATCGAAGCGATCGGCAACTGGGTGCTGGACGAAGCCGGTCGCCAGTTGGCCGAATGGAAGCGGGCCGGTATCGGCCCCCGGCGCGTGGCGGTCAACATTTCCGTGCACCAGTTGCGCAACGGCGGGCTGGTCGAGCGGGTCGGCAACATCCTGAAAAACCACCATCTGGCGCACGACGAACTGGAACTGGAAATCACCGAATCGGCGGCCATGAGCAACCCGGCCAGCGCCATCGAACAACTGGAAGCCTTGCGCCACCTGGGCGTCACGCTGGCCATCGACGATTTCGGCACCGGCTACTCCTCGCTGGCCTACCTGAAGCGGCTGCCGATCCAGATCCTCAAACTCGACCAGACTTTCGTCCGCGACATCGAAACGGACGAAAACGACGCCGCCATCAGCGCCGCCACGCTGGCCCTGGCCCACAGCCTCGGCCTCAAGGTCGTCGCCGAG
The DNA here is from genome assembly GCA_009782025.1 of Desulfobulbus sp. Taxonomy (GTDB): domain Bacteria; phylum Pseudomonadota; class Gammaproteobacteria; order Burkholderiales; family Rhodocyclaceae; genus Azonexus. The sequence goes on from WQUQ01000200.1 coordinate 3,265, forward strand.
GGCATCGAAACCGAGGGCCAGAGCCGCTTCCTGCGCGCCCACGGCTGCGACCTGCTGCAAGGCTACCTGTACGGCCGCCCGGAACCGGCGGCCACACTGGCCGCTCGCTGGCACGGCGACGGTAGGGCGGGGCTTGCCCCGCCGGTTCAAAATCAAATTTGATAGGGGTCGGCGGGGCAAGCCCCGCCCTACGCGCTACGTGCCCAGGCCGTAGCGCTCGCGCAATTCCCGCAATTCCCGCATTTCCCGCTCGACCAGGCGGCGCTCTGTAGCGTCGCGGGCGATGGCGACGGAGCCGATGGCCTGGCCGCTGGCATCGGTGACGACGGCAAAGCTCATTTCAGCATAAATGACCCCGCCCCCGGCGGTCAGCGCCTTGGTCACCGTCGCCCGCCCCTGCAACCGCGCAACCCCGCTTTGCATGGCCCGCTCGAAGGCCGTCCAGTGGGCGACGCGCAGGTTCTCGGGAATAATCAGATCAAGGCTCCGGCCCAGCGCCTGCGCCGGAGAATGGCCGAACAGCGCGGCGGCGGCAGCGTTCCAGCGGCGAATGACGCCCTGGCGGTCGCAATAAATCAAGGCGTCGGCCATCTGCTCGGCGCACAGACGGTCGATGTCGGGCTGCTTGCTATCGCTCATGATTTCCTCCGTGACTCGGGCAGATCGGCGGCGAAGCCAAACGGCGCCGCCGTCATGATTTTTCCTGACTTCGCCAGCCCCAGATAGCGACTCAGCGCTGCTCCAGCCGTGCCTCCCACGGGTTGATGACACTCAAGCCGGCGGCCGTGAAAGGAGACACGTCGCGCGTGGCGACGATCAGGTCGCGTGCAAAGGCCGTGGCTGCGATGTAGCCGTCCTCCTTGCTGATGGCCTTGCCTGCTGCTTTCGCGCTCGACATCAGGTTGGCATAGGTTTGTGACGTGTCCAGGTCGAAAGGCAAAACACGCCCCGCGAACCCCGGCAATACCTCTTGCTCCAGGCGGTTCTGATAGACCGCGCGCCGCTTTCCTTCCGGCATCGCCGCCAAGCCAAAACGCAACTCCGCCACGGTAATGGCGGACAGGTACAAGGTCTCCAGGGCCTGTTCGTCCAGCCAAGCCAGAACGCAAGCGTCAGGTGGGGCCTTCCACATCTCGGAGATCACATTGGTGTCGAGCAGGATCATTCTTCAA
>WQUQ01000201.1 GCA_009782025.1 Desulfobulbus sp.
CAGCGCTGTGCTGATCTGGCCGAGGGAACAATACTTGCCCGCCTCGACCAGTACCGCAAAGACGTTGCCGTCGGCAATCACCGTCTGCTTCAACTTTTCCAGCATGGCCGGGGATTGTTTGGCGTGGCGGGCCTGGAAGTCGCGCAGGCGCTTGATTTGCGACTGCTTTTCTTCCTCGGTCGAGCGGGCCAGTTCGATTTCCTGCTGGGCCATGCCCTTCGGGTTCAAGAAGGTATTGACGCCGATGATCGGGTAGGAGCCGTCGTGCTTCTTGTGCTCGTAGTACAGCGATTCCTCCTGGATCTTGCCGCGCTGGTAGCCGGTTTCCATCGCCCCGAGCACGCCGCCGCGGCTGGCGATGGCTTCGAATTCCTTGAGCACGGCTTCTTCGACCAGATCGGTCAGTTCGTCGATGACGAAAGCGCCCTGGTTGGGGTTTTCGTTCTTGGCGACGCCCCATTCGCGGTTGATGATGAGTTGAATGGCCATCGCCCGGCGCACGCTTTCCTCGGTCGGCGTGGTGATGGCTTCGTCATAGGCGTTGGTGTGCAGCGAGTTGCAGTTGTCGTAGATGGCGATCAGCGCCTGCAAGGTGGTGCGGATGTCGTTGAAATCCATTTCCTGCGCGTGCAGCGAGCGGCCGGAAGTCTGGATGTGGTATTTCAGCTTCTGGCTGCGCTCGTTGGCGCCGTATTTGTTCTTCATCGCCACGGCCCAGATGCGGCGGGCGACGCGGCCGATCACCGAGTATTCCGGGTCCATGCCGTTGCTGAAGAAGAAGGAGAGATTGGGCGCGAAGTCGTCGATGTGCATGCCGCGCGCCAGGTAGGATTCGACGTAGGTGAAGCCGTTGGACAGCGTGAAGGCCAGTTGCGAGATGGGATTGGCCCCGGCTTCGGCGATGTGGTAGCCGGAGATGGACACCGAGTAGAAGTTCTGCACCTGGTTATGCACGAAGAATTCCTGGATGTCGCCCATCATCTTCAGCGCGAATTCGGTGCTGAAGATGCAGGTGTTCTGGCCCTGGTCTTCTTTCAGGATGTCGGCCTGCACCGTGCCGCGCACGGTCTTGAGCACCCATTCGCGGATTTTCTCGGCCTCGTCCTCGGTCGGCTGGCGGCCGTTGTCGGTCTTGAACTTCTCGATCTGTTGGTCGATGGCGGTATTGAAATAGCAGGCCAGGATGATCGGGGCGGGGCCGTTGATGGTCATCGACACCGAGGTGGTCGGGCAGACCAGGTCGAAACCGCTGTAGAGCACCTTCATGTCGTCGAGCGTGGCGATCGAGACGCCGGAGTTGCCGATCTTGCCGTAGATGTCCGGGCGCTCGTCGGGGTCGCAGCCGTACAGCGTCACCGAGTCGAAGGCGGTGGAGAGACGATGCGCCGGCATGCCCTCGGAGACTTTCTTGAAGCGGCGGTTGGTGCGGAAGGCGTCGCCTTCGCCGGCGAACATGCGGGTCGGGTCCTCGCCCTCGCGCTTGAAGGCGAACACGCCAGCGGTGAAGGGGAAGGAGCCGGGGACGTTTTCCTTCATCAGAAAGCGCAGGATTTCGCCGTCGTCGGTATACCGGGGCAGGATCACCTTGCGGATCCTGGTGCCGGAGAGCGACAGGCTGGTGAGCTGGGTGCGGATCTCCTTGTCGCGGATTTTCACCACGTACTCGTCGCCGCTGTATGCGTCGACGGTCTGCGGCCACATGTCGAGCAGCTTCTTCGCCTTCGGCTCCTGCTGGCTGTCCTTGAAAGCGAGCAGTTCGTCAAAATCGCTGGTCTTCTTGTCGCAACCGGTGAAAAGTCCCTTGGCGATACGCAAGGACTGGCGCTCGCGGGCAATCGTCACTTCGGCGTCGATATGCGCGTGGTAGCCGCGCACGGCTTCGGCGATTTCGGCCAGGTAGCGCACCCGCGCCGCCGGCACGATGGCGCGCTGGGCGGAGGACTGCTTGACCGTGACCTGCGGCAGCCGGCCCCGTTTCAGCTTCAATCCCAGTTCGGCCAGTACCGGCACCAGCGCCTGATACAGCGCGGTGACGCCGTCGTCGTTGAAGCGGGCGGCCTGGGTGCCGAATACCGGCATGTCGTCGACCGGCGTGCTGAACAGTTCGCGGTTGCGCTGGTATTGCTTCCTCACATCGCGCAACGCATCCTCGGCGCCCTTCCTGTCGAACTTGTTGATGGCGACGAAATCGGCGAAGTCGAGCATGTCGATCTTCTCCAGTTGCGAGGCGGCGCCGAATTCTGGCGTCATCACATACAGCGAGCGGTTGACGAAGGGCACGATGGCGGCATTGCCCTGGCCGATGCCCGAGGTTTCGACGATGACCAGATCGAAGCCAGAGAGCTTGCAGGCGGCGATGACTTCCGGCAGCGCCACCGAAATTTCGCTGCCGGTATCGCGGGTGGCCAGCGAGCGCATGAAGATATTGGGATGCTCGATGGCATTCATGCGGATGCGGTCGCCGAGCAGCGCGCCGCCGGTGCGCTTCCTGGACGGGTCGATGGAGACGATGCCGATTTTCACCGTGTCGTTCTGATCGAGGCGGAAGCGGCGCACCAGTTCGTCGGTGAGTGAGGACTTGCCCGCGCCGCCCGTGCCGGTAATGCCGAGCACCGGCACCTTCAGCGCGGCGGCAGCCTTCTTCAGCGGTTCCTTCAATTGCGGCGCCGAGCCGTTTTCCAAGAGCGTGATGAGGCGCGCCAGCAGGCGGCGATCGCCGGCCTTGAGTCCGGCCAGCGCCTGCTCGGCAGTCGGCGCGCCCTGGTCGGCAACGTCGTAGTCGGAGCGCTGCACGACTTCGTTAATCATGCCCTGCAAGCCCATGTGCACACCGTCTTCCGGCGCGTAGATGCGGCTTACGCCATAAGCGTGCAACTCCTTGATCTCGGACGGCACGATGACCCCGCCGCCGCCGCCGAACACCTTGATGTGCTCGCCGCCATTGGCCTTGAGCAGGTCGATCATGTACTTGAAAAACTCGACGTGACCGCCCTGGTAGCTGGTGATGGCGATGCCCTGCACATCCTCTTGCAGCGCGGCATTGACGATTTCCTGCACGGAGCGGTTATGGCCGAGGTGAATCACTTCCGAGCCGGTCGCTTGCAGGATGCGGCGCATGATGTTGATCGAGGCGTCATGGCCGTCGAACAGCGAGGCGGCGGTGACGAAACGCACCTTGTTCTTCGGCTTGTACGGGGACAGCTTCTTGGCGACGGAGAGATCGGTCATGGCGGGCCTCATCAGAACGGTGGGAAAGCTATCATCCTAGACCGCTTCGCGCCCCCCGTCATTGTCCCGCTGGACGCTGATCGTGCAAATTCCGCCAAGGTGATACAGTAGCCGGACGCTTCCGCCGCCCTTCATCCCGATGTCGTCACCGCCCCGCTCCCCTTTCGTTCCGCGCTCGCAAGCCACTGTCGCCATGGGTTTTGTCACCGGCATGCTGGCCGGGCTGCGGCGCCGGTACGGCGAGCCACAGGCGCTGCTCGCCGAGTTGACTATCGACATTGCGAGCGCCGCCAGACGAATTCCCATCGCCCGCTACGCCGAACTGTACAACCGGCTCTGCCACCAGTACGACGACGAAGCCTTTGCCCTGTTCGCCCAGCCGATGCGCGTCGGCAGCTTCGAGTTCCTTTGCCGCGGCTGCCTCGGCGCGCCAACCTTGGCCGAGGCGCTGGCCCGCGCCGGCCGTTTTCTGCATGTGGTACTGCCCGACCTGGCGGTCCGCGTCCGCCGCGCGCACGGCCAGGCCGAACTGGTCATCGCCGAGACGCGCAAACTGGCCGATGACTGCGACGACCCCGGCCGGGTGTTCGCCTTTGAATGGCTGTTGCGTCTGCTGCATGGCCTGGCCTGCTGGCTGGTCGGGCGCGGCATCGGGCTGGACAGCGTCATTTTCCCCTACCGCAAGCCGGCGCATTTCGCCGATTACGCGCTGATCTTCACCGCCGATTCGCGTTTCGCGCCCACCGTCCCCGGCGGCAATGGCACCCTGGTCGCCAGTTTCAAGGCCCATCTGCTCGATCTGCCCATCCGCCGCGACGAAGCCGCATTGACCAGTTTTCTCGACGGCGCGCCAGGCAAGATCGCCATGCTCTACCGGCGCGACCGCGACATGGTCATCCGCGTCCGCGATCTGCTGCGCGCCGCGCTACCGGCCGCGCTCGGCCTCGATGACATCGCCGAGCGCCTCTACCTGTCGCCGCGCACCATTCACCGCCGTCTGGAAGAAGAAGGTTCGAGCTTTCGCGCCATCAAGGACGCCCTGCGCCGCGACCTGGCCCTGGCCCGCCTCGCCAAGAGCCGCGACCCCATCGCCCAGGTCGCCGCCGACCTCGGCTACGCCGACGCCTCGGCCTTTTACCGCGCCTTCGTCGAATGGACCGGCATGGCCCCGGTGCACTATCGCCGCCAATGG
>WQUQ01000202.1 GCA_009782025.1 Desulfobulbus sp.
CCAAGCCAATCGGTGGTGCCCATGGGCAGGATCGAACTGCCGACCTCTCCCTTACCAAGGGAGTGCTCTACCACTGAGCCACATGGGCCTACCTTGAAACATCGACCGCGCTACAACATGGAGCGGGTGAAGGGAATCGAACCCTCGTCTTAAGCTTGGAAGGCTTCAGCTCTACCATTGAGCTACACCCGCTCAATCCACACCCACAGCACCCATAAACTACGGTATCGACCTGGTGGAGGGGGAAGGATTCGAACCTTCGAAGGCAGAGCCGACAGATTTACAGTCTGTTCCCGTTGACCGCTTGGGTACCCCTCCAGAAGAACGCGAGATTATCCGTGCCCGCTCAAATGCTGTCAACATTCACCCCACAAAAAAACCGGCGGTTGCCGGTTTCTTTGTGGGCGAAGAAGAAATGATCAGTGAGCCAGAACCCAGGTCACCAGCCGCTTCGCTTCGTCTTCGGTCACGTTGTTCGGCGGCATCGGGACCTGGCCCCAGTTGCCCTTGCCGCCGGCCTTGACCTTGGCGGCCAGCGTCGCCACCGCGCCTGCGTCACCCTTGTACTTGGCGGCGACATCCTTGTAAGCCGGGCCGACCAGCTTCTTGTCGACCTGGTGGCAGGAGAAGCAGTTTTTGGCCTTGGCCAGGGCTTCCTCGTCCGCAGCATGGACTTGACCAGCCATTACAATGCCGGCTGCAACCATCATGACGCCATAAACAGATTTCATTCTCTCACTCCGTGATTTGAGTTGGTGGGGGAAAACCGGTTCGGATGATAGAGCCTTTTCAAGCGCTTGCAAACTGCTACGAGAGCAACATTTTTCTCGGCGCAGGCAATACGTCCGTAAGCGATTAACGACGCACGGCGGCGGCGGTTGACACGGCGGCTCGCGCTTTCAGCAGTGAGTCACTCCGGGCTGAAGCCCGGAGCTTCCTCGCCACGAGTTTGGGGTGCCTCCGGCACCGAAATCACGCTGGGCTCGCTTGACCCCGGCCTGAAGGCCGGGACTTCTCGCTTGCGCCGTGGTCATTTGCGCCGCTGGATTTGCCTGACATCGCGCACCGCTCCCTTGTCGGCCGAAGTCGCCATCAGGGCATAGGCTTGCAGCGCCGGCGAAACGACTCGCTGGCGGGCGACGGGTTGCCAGGCAGTTTCGCCGCGCGCTTCCATCGCCGCCCGCCGGCGGGCCAGTTCGTCGGCGGCAATGGCCAGATGGATGCGGCGTTGGGGGATGTCGACCTCGATCGTGTCGCCCTCCTCGACCAGCGCGATGGCGCCGCCGTCGGCCGCTTCCGGCGAGGCGTGGCCGATGGAGAGGCCGGAGGTGCCGCCGGAAAAACGGCCATCGGTGAGCAAGGCGCAGGCTTTGCCCAGGCCCATCGATTTCAGATAGGAGGTCGGGTAGAGCATCTCCTGCATACCCGGCCCGCCCTTCGGGCCTTCGTAGCGGATGACGACGACGTCGCCGGCGACGATGCGGCCGCCGAGGATGCCGTCCACCGCCGCTTCCTGGCTCTCGAACACGCGCGCCCGGCCGGTGAAGCGCCAGATGGATTCGTCGACGCCCGCCGTCTTGACGATGCAGCCATCCTCGGCGATGTTGCCGTAGAGCACGGCCAGGCCGCCGTCCCTGGAATAGGCGTTGGCCTGGTTGCGGATGCAGCCGTGTGTGCGGTCGAGATCGAGTTCGTTGTAGCGGCAGTCCTGGGCAAAGGCGGTCTGGGTCGGCACGCCGCCCGGTGCGGCCTTGAAGAATTCGTGCACCGTGATGTCGCGCTCGCGCACCACGTCCCAGCGGTCAATCGCCTCGCCGAGATTTCTGGCGTGCACCGTCGGGACTTCGCGGTGCAGCAGACCGGCGCGATCCAGTTCGCCGAGGATGCCCATGATGCCGCCGGCGCGGTGCACGTCCTCGATATGGTATTTGTCGGTCATCGGCGCCACCTTGCACAGGCAGGGCACGGAGCGCGAAATGCGGTCGATGTCGGCCATCGTGAAATCGACGCCAGCCTCCTGGGCAGCGGCCAGGATGTGCAGCACGGTATTGGTCGAGCCCCCCATCGCCACGTCGAGCGTCATCGCATTCTCGAAAGCGGCGCGGGTGGCGATCGAGCGCGGCAGCACCGAGGCGTCCTCCTGCTCGTAATAACGCTGGCAGAGTTCGACGGCGAGACGGCCGGCGCGCAGGAACAGCGCCTTGCGGTCGGCGTGCGTGGCGACCAGGGTGCCGTTGCCGGGCAGGCTCAAGCCCAGCGCCTCGGTCAGGCAGTTCATCGAATTGGCGGTGAACATGCCGGAACAGGAGCCGCAGGTCGGGCAGGCGGAACGCTCGATTTCGGCAAGATCGGCCTCGGGCACGGCGCTGTCGGCGGCCTTGACCATGGCGTCGATGAGGTCGAGGTGGATCACCTTCCCCTGTATCTTGACCTTGCCGGCCTCCATCGGCCCGCCGGAGACGAACACCGCCGGAATATCGAGGCGCATGGCGGCCATCAGCATGCCCGGCGTGATCTTGTCGCAATTGGAAATGCACACCAGCGCGTCGGCGCAGTGGGCATTGACCATGTATTCGACCGAATCGGCAATCAAATCGCGCGACGGCAGGGAATAGAGCATGCCGCTATGGCCCATGGCGATGCCGTCGTCAATGGCGATGGTATTGAACTCCTTGGCGACGCCGCCGGCCGCCTCGATTTCGCGCGCCACCAGTTGCCCCATGTCCTTGAGATGCACATGCCCCGGCACGAACTGGGTGAAGCTGTTGACCACGGCGATGATGGGTTTGTTGAAATCGCCGTCCCGCATGCCGGTCGCCCGCCACAGGGCGCGGGCGCCGGCCATGTTGCGGCCGTGGGTCGAGGTATGGGAACGATATTGCGGCATGGTTTCTCTCCGTCGGGGCGGGCGCCGGAATGCCGGGCGCGAACTATAATCGGCCGATTCTAGCCCACTCCGTTCCGCCGATGCTTGTTCACCCCCAGTTCGACCCGGTCGCTTTTTCGCTCGGCCCGCTGACGATTCGCTGGTATGGCCTGATGTACCTGGTCGCCTTCGCCCAGTTTGTGCTGCTCGGCCGCTGGCTGATTCGCCATCGCCAGGCCGCCTTGACCGTCGAGCAACTCGACGATCTGCTCTTTTACGGCATGCTCGGCGTCATCGTCGGCGGCCGGCTCGGTCAGGTGCTGTTCTACGAACCCGCCCATTTCCTCGCCCATCCGCTGGAAATCGTCGCCGTCTGGAAGGGCGGCATGAGTTTTCACGGCGGCTTTCTCGGCGTCCTGGCGGCGATGGCGCTGTGGGCGAAAAAGCACCGCATGGTCTGGCTCGATGTCACCGACTTCATCGCGCCGCTGGTGCCGCTCGGCCTGGCCGCCGGACGTCTGGGCAATTTCATCAATGGCGAACTGTGGGGGCGCCTCGCCTCGCCCTCGCTGCCTTGGGCGATGGTCTTTCCGCAGGCCGGCGATCTTCAGCCGCGGCATCCGTCGCAGCTTTACCACATCGGCCTGGAGGGCATCGCGCTGTTCGTCATCCTGTGGCTGTTCAGCCGCAAAAAGCGGCCGCGCGGCGCGGTTTCGGGCGTCTTTCTGATCGGCTACGGCGCCTTTCGCTTCATCACCGAATATTTCCGCGAGCCGGATGCCGGCATCTTCGGCCAGTCCTACACCATCAGCATGGGCCAGTGGCTGTCGCTGCCGATGATCGTCGCCGGGCTGCTGCTGTTGTCGCTGGCTTACCGGAAAAAGGCTCTATAGTTATCCCCTCGCTCATTGACAGGAACCCTCTCATGACACGTCCCTTCAAGGTTCTCGGCATCCAGCAGATCGCCATCGGCGGCCCGTCCAAGGACAAGCTGCGCCGGCTGTGGGTCGATATGTTCGGCCTCGACGTCAGCAGCACCTTCGTTTCCGAGCGCGAAAATGTCGACGAGGACATCTGCGCCATGGGCAGCGGCCCGTTCAAGGTCGAGGTCGACCTGATGCAGCCGCTCGACCCGGAAAAAAAGCCCGCCGTGCACGCCACCCCGCTCAATCACGTCGGCCTGTGGATCGACGATCTGCCCAGGGCCGTCGAATGGCTCTCCGCCAACGGCGTGCGTTTCGCGCCGGGCGGCATCCGTAAGGGCGCGGCCGGTTTCGACATCACCTTTTTGCATCCCAAGGGCAACGAGGAGTTCCCGATCGGCGGCGAAGGCGTGTTGATCGAACTGGTGCAGGCGCCGCCCGAGGTCGTCAGCGCCTTCGCCAGGCTGGCCGGCCAATAGGGTCTGACGATGGCGGAACCGAGCGCAGACGAACGGGCCGCCCAGGCGGCGCTGGAGTCGACCCTGGCCGCTACCGCCGCCGTGCTGCCGTTGCTGGTCAAGCCACGGCCGCCGCGTTTTCCGGCTGCGCTGAACGAACGCTGGCTGGCCGCCGGCAAGCAACTGCGGCAGGTCTGGGCAAGGCGTCAGACAGAAACCAGCGAAGCGCTGCGTCAGGCCGTGTTCGCCCTTTACGCCGTCGCCCTCGACAGCCGCGACGCCGATTGTCTGGCCCTTGGCGAAGCCCTGGCCAGCGCCGCCGACCGGCTCGACCACGGCCAGCCGCCGGCGCAACTGCTGACCGCCCTCTGCGCTGCCATCGAATGCCTGGCCGAGCCGGCCGGACTCGAACACGACGCCTTTGCCCAGCGCGCCCGGCATTTCGCCCAGCGCCTGACGCAAGCCGCCGAACTGCCGGACGCCTATCGCCGCTCGCCGCTGATCGACCGCCTGTTCGTCAGTGAAACCGAGGAACGCCTCACGCTGATGCGGGAAGCGCTGGCGGCGCTGCCGCCGGATGCGGTGCGACTCAAGGCGGAAGCGGCGCAGCTTGCCGAGCAGGCCGAAATGATCGAACTCTACGGGTTGATGCACCTGGCGCGCGGCCTGGCCGGACGGATCGGCGGCGCGACCGATCTCGAACATCCGGCTATCCGGGCCGACCTGGAAAACCGCCTGCGGCAACTGCGTGAGACCCTGGCCGTCCTGGATGGCGGCTGAATCCCGGCGCTGGAGCTACATCAGAAACAGCGTCGCCAGCCCCAGAAAGATGAAGAAACCGCCGGAATCGGTCAGAGCGGTAATCATCACCGAACTGCCGATGGCCGGGTCGGCGCCGAATTTTTGCCGCAGCAGCGGAATGCCGACGCCGGCGGTCGCAGCGAGCAACAGGTTGAGCGTCATCGCCGCGGTCAGCACCAGGCCGAGCGCCGCGCTGTGATAGAGCCACCAGGCGACAACGCCGAGCAGGCCGCCCCAGATGAGGCCGTTGATGCTGGCGACGCTCAACTCCTTCTTCAGCAGGCGGCGCATGGCGTCGCTCTGCACCTGGCCCATGGCGATGGCGCGCACGATCATGGTGATGGTCTGGTTGCCGGAATTGCCGCCGATGCCGGCAACGATGGGCATCAGCGCGGCCAGGGCGACCAGTTTTTCGATGGAACCTTCGAACGCGCCGATCACCCGCGAGGCGATGAAGGCGGTGACCAGGTTGATGGCCAGCCACGCCCAGCGGTTTTTCACCGAATCCCAGACCGAGGCGAAGATGTCCTCCTCCTCTTTCAGGCCGGCCTGGGCCAGTTGTTCGTGCTCGGCTTCTTCGCGGATGTAGTCGACCACCTCATTGACGGTGACGCGGCCAACCAGCTTGCCGTCGGCATCGACCACCGGCGCCGACACCAGGTCGTAGCGGTCGAAAGCCCTGGCCGCTTCTTCGGCCAGATCGTCCGGCTCCAGCTTGATGAAATCGGTCTGCATCAGCGCCCCGACCTCAACCTCGGGGTCATTGACCAGCAGCACGTTGAGCGACAGCACGCCCTTCAGATAGTCGTTGCGGTCGACGACGAACAACTGATCGGTGTGGTCGGGCAATTCGTCGAAGCGGCGCAGATAGCGCAGCACCACTTCGAGCGTGACATCCTCGCGCACGGTGACCATGGCGAAATCCATGATCGCGCCGACCGAACTTTCGGGGTAGGACATCGCCGAGCGCAGTTGCTCGCGCTCCTCGACCGTCATGCCGCGGAAAACGTCGTCGATGACCTCCTGCGGCAAATCGGGCGCCAGGTCGGCCAGTTCGTCGGCGTCGAGCGTCTCGGCGGCGGCGACCAGTTCGTTGGGCGCCATCGCCTCGATCAGGCTCTCGCGGACGGCATCCGAGACTTCGAGCAGAATCTCGCCATCGCGCTCGGCCTTGACCAGATCCCAGGCAATCAGGCGCTCGTCGAGCGGCAGCGCTTCGAGAATGTAAGCGATGTCGGCCGGGTGCATCGGCGCCAGCTTGTGCCGCAGTTCGTGCAGATGCTGCTGGCGCACGATGTCCTCGGCCAGATCCTGACGCGGCCCTTCCTGGCGGCGCACCAGATCCTCGACCAGCTTGTGCCGGGCGAGCAGGGTCTGCACCTCGGAGAGGCGCGCCTGCAAGTCTTCCGTATCGGTCAGCGGGGCTTCTTCGCTCATGGTGCAGTGCGGCAAAAGGTCGTTCATTCTAGCACTGGCCGGACCCGGCTGGCCGGATGGCATACTGACGGTTTTTCTGCTCGCCGCCATGACCGACATCCTGCATCTCTGCGCCACGGCGCGCCTGGCGCAAACGCTGCGCGGCGCGCCGGCGGCTGACCGGGTCTGGCGCACGCCGCGAGCGCTGACGCTCGGCCAGTGGTTCGCCGCGCTGGCCGAGGAAGCAGAGCTTGGCGGCCTGGCCGAATTGCCGGCGGCGCTCGATCCCTTTGCCGAAAGCCTGCTCTGGGAACAGATCGTCGCCGCTTCGCTGACGGCCGGCGCGGCGCTGTTCGACGTTCCCGGCATGGCGGCGGCGGCGGCCGAGGCGCAGGCGCTGACGCGAATCTGGAAGCTGCGCCCGGCCATCGGGGCGCTCATTGGCCCGCTCTCCGACGAGGCGCGGCTATTCACCGGCTGGCAGGCCGAGTTCGAGCGGCGCTGCCGCAAGGCCGGCTGGATCGACGCCGCCGGCCTGCACCGCCGGCTGATCGAACGGCTCGCCGCCGGCCATTTCGTTTTGCCCGCGCGGATCGAACTACACGGCTTCGACCGGCGCACGCCGCTGGAGGATGATCTGCTGGCGGCTTTGGCCGGCCGTGGCGTCGAGGTCGTCGCCGAAGTGAGCGGACACTCTCCGCCCGCCACGACAGGCCGGGTTGGCCGCCTGGGCTGCGCCGATCTGGCCGGCGAATGCGCCGCCGCCGTCGCCTGGGCGCAACGCCATCTGGCGGCCCATCCGGGCTGCCGGCTGGGGCTGATCGCCCCCGATCTGGCCGGCGTGCGCGACCGTCTGGAATTTTTGCTCGACGACGTGTTGCATCCGGCGGCGATTCGCCCGGATGCCGCCGAATCGCCGCGCTGCTTCAATTTTTCGCTCGGCCGGCCGCTGGCCGAACAGCCGCTGGTGAAGAGCGCTCTCGCCTTGCTGCAACTGGGCGATGGCCGGGCCAGGGTCGAACAGGCGCGGCTGTCGGCCTTGCTGCTGGCCGGCGGCTGGTCGGTGGCGACCGAGGCCGACGGCCGGGCATTGCTCGATCGGGCCATGCGCCGCGAGTTGCCGTATTTCACCAATCTGCGGGCGCTGTTGCGCCTGGCCAAGCGCCTGGAGGGCGAGGTGTTCTGCCGGCGCAGCGCGGCGGCGCTGGCGGCCTTGTCCGAGGCGCTGACCGCCGCCCGCCGCAGCCAGACGCCGGCGTCATGGTCGGCCGTTTTCCGCCAGGCGCTGCACGCCGCCGGCTGGCCCGGCGACCGGCCCTTATCCAGCCACGAATTCCAGACCCGCCGCGCTTTTGATGACGTGCTCGACGCCTTCGCCCGGCTCGATCCGCTGCTCGGCCATCTGCATCTTGCCGACGCGGTGCGCCGGCTCGGCCAGTTGTGCCGGGCGCGCATCTTCCAGCCGGAAACCCGCGGCCAGCCGGCCATTCAGGCGCTCGGCACGCTCGAAAGCGCCGGTTTGCGCTTCGACGCGCTGTGGGTCATGGGCATGAACGACGACCAGTGGCCGCCGCCGCCCCGGCCCAGCCCGCTGCTGCCCGTCGAAGCGCAGCGCGCCGCCGGCAGCGCCCACGCCAGCGCCGAGGTCGAACTCGATTTTGCCCGCCGCGTGCATCAGCGCTTGCTGCGCTCGGCCCCGGAAGTGGTTTTCTCCTGGGCCAGGGCCGACGGCAACCGGGTGCTGCGCCCGAGTCCGCTGCTGGCCGGACTGCCCGATCTGGATTGTCCGCCGCCCGCTTTGCCCACCGTTGCCGGCCGTTTGGCCGCCGCGGCCGGGAGCGGCATGGCGCGTATCGAGGATGCCACGGCTCCGCCGCTGGCGGTCGGCGAAAAAGTCCCCGGCGGCAGTTGGCTGCTGCGCGCCCAGGCCATCTGCCCGGCCTGGGCCTTCTACCAGTTCCGCCTCGGGGCCGAGGCGATGGCCACGCCGGTCGAGGGTCTCGACCCCGCCGCCCGTGGCACCCTGGTGCATGGCGCGCTGGAACGCTTCTGGCGGCAAACGGGAGATTCGGCAACCCTGGCCGCGCTCGCCGCGCCAGCGCTGGGCGAACGCATCGCCGCCGCCGTCGCCGCCGCCGTCGATCACTTCGAGCAGAAACGGCGGATCACGCTGCCGGCCCGCTTCCGCCAACTGGAAACGGCGCGTCTGGAAAAACTGCTGGCCCTCTGGCTGGCGCTGGAAGCGCGGCGGTCGGAGCCGTTTGCCGTCAGCGCCTGCGAGCAACTGATGGAGATCGAAATCGAGGGCATTCGCGTCAAGCTGATCGTCGACCGCATCGACCGGCTGGCCGATGGCCGCCAGGCGATCATCGACTACAAAACCGGCACCGCCATCGACATCAGGAACTGGGCCGGTCAGCGCATCACCGAACCGCAACTGCCGCTCTATGCTGCGTTGGTCAATGACGACATCGCCGCCGTCGCCTTCGCCAAGGTCGTGAGCGACAAACCGGCCTTTACCGGCATCGCCGACGAAGGTGAGCGCTTACCTGGCGTGCACGGCATCGGCGGCGACAAGCAGAAAATCTTCGACCCGGCCGTCTTTCCCGACTGGATCGCCGTCGTTACCCACTGGCGCGAACGCCTGCACGCCATCGCCAGCGAAATCAGTACCGGGCGGGCCGGCGTCGTTTTCGCCGAAGAAAAGGATTTGCAGTATTGCGAGGCGCTGCCCCTGCTGCGTTTGCCGGAACGTCGCCGGCTGCTGGCCGAGGCCGCCGCGAACCGGGCAGCGCCATGACGCGCCGCCTGTCAGACGCTGCGCCTGGCGCGCCAATTCTGGGGAAAAGATCCTACGGCGGGTTTGCAACTTCCCTGCGAAAGCGGCTAACGCCCAAGCTAACCGGTGGCGAAGCCTTCCGGGTTGAGCGCAATGTTAGGTTCAGTGGTTACTGATATACGTTAATACCTGCTTTTTGACATTCAGCAGTGACTGCGGTATTGCGACCCTGCTCCCTACCCATAAGAATATAATCTGGCTTACCTCCCTTGTTTCCCAAGCTTCGGGCATAGAAGACGTTATCCTTGCCATCAACGAAGTTGCCGCTGACGAAGCCGCATGCCACCTTGCCATTGGCTGAGATGCGAATACCTGAAACTGTCACCGAATCAAGGGCATCTTTGAGTGTGGCAGTAATTGATTGAATTTCATCGGGCGTGGCAGGACGCGAAGTATCAGCAGCTTGGGCGATCATCCCCCAACCGGCAAAAAGCAAAAACCAAAGAATGGGCAGTTTGATCTGATTCATGTTTCTTTCCTATGAAGTGACGAATTTTAGCGGGATGCCAGTTTAGCCTAACAGGAAATGACAGGATTGGAGCCGTAAGCATTTGAACGAAAATCGCTCTAATTCTTGGGGAAAGCGTCGGTCTGTTCCTGCCGCACCAGGCGGATCAAGCCTTCGGCCACGCGCTGGGCGCCGAGGGTTTGCGAGTCGATGCCTTCGGTGTATTCGACGATCTCGTAGCCGCCATAGCCATTCGATTCCTGCAAGGCGCCGGCCCGCCGTTTGAACACCTGGATCGACTCGCCGGCGCCGCCGGTATGGAAGCGTTTCATCTTCATCGACAGGCGATAGGTGGTGTCGTTGAGGCGCTGTTCCTCGATCTCCCAGTTGGGCGCGAACGGGTCGTATACGATGTAAATGACCCCGGCGACCGCCGCCGCGGTCACCAGCGTGGAGAGCTTGACGCCGATTTCCGAGGTCAGTTGAATCTGCTTGTCCGGGACCAGCGGCGAGATATTGGAGCCGGGCGTCCCGCAGCCGCCCAGCGCCAGGGCGCCGCCCGCCAGAAAAGTCGCCGCGATGGCTCTCATAGGATGCTGAACAGGCTCAATTGGCTGGTCTGCCTGAACGCCAGTTGGGTTGCCTGCAACTGGAGTTGCAGTTGCGAAAAGCGGGAGTAGGCGTCGATCCAGTCGAGATCCTGGAGGTCGGAGAGTCGGCTCTGGTACTGGTAATCCTTTTCGCTGGCCGTGTTCGCCAGGTTGTCGAGTCCCTGCATGCGACCACCGACCGAGGAACGCAGGGTTGATATGTGGGAGATCATCGCGGCGGTATCGTCCAGCGCCTGACCGTAACTGGCGCTATTGAAGGGAATGCCGCTGGTCGGATCGAGCAGGTCGACCATGTTCTTGACGCTGTCGAAGATGCTGCGCCCGGTCGGGTTGCCGTTGCCGTCGCGCACCTGCATGAAGACGTCAAGACCGTTGGCCGAAGTATCCACGGTCTTTGACGGGCTGACCTGCAAGGATTCGACGCCGCCGTCGCCCTTGTACTGGACATAGGTGCCGGAACCCAGGGCATAGGGCGGCGTCGCGCCGGCATCGACCTGGAACGGCTGGGTCGATGTTTTGTAGCCGGAAAAGATGTACAGCCCGGTGCCGTCCTTGGTATTGCCCAGGCCGATCAGGTTTTCCAGGCGCTGTTTCAATTCCACGGCAATCGCGCCGCGCTGCTCGGGGCTATAGCTGGCATTGCCGGCATCCACGGCCTTTTCGTAAATGGCTTGCAGTTCGTCATTGATGCCGGACAGCGTCGAATCGAGCAGATTGAGCTTGCTGTTGGCGTCGCCGATGTTTTTCGTGAATTGGGCGTTGAGTCCCTGCGACTGGGTAATCAGGAGCGCCTGCGAGGCGGCGATCGGATCGTCGGCGGGTGTCAGGACGCGGCGGCCGGTCGACATCTGGTTCTGCAATTTGTACAGATCGTACTGCCGGTTCTGCATGCCGATCGTGGCGGAGTTGAATATCTGGGAAGTACTGACGCGCATGATCGTGCCTCCTTTTAGAAGATCGCCAGGATGGACTGGAATAGCGTGTTGCCGACCTGGATGACTTTCGACGCCGCCTGATAGGCTTGCTGGTACTTCAAGAGATTGGCCGCTTCTTCGTCCAGATTGACGGCGGACAGGGCATCCCGCGCATTCTGGGCCTGTTGCAGAACCGCTGTCTGCGCATCGAGCTGGATCTTGCTTTCACGCGTGCTGATGCCGTTGCTGGCGACCAGCCGGGCGTAGGCCGACTGGTAGGTGGCCTTGCCGCCATCCATCGTGTTCTGCGTTTGCAGATTGGCGAGCAGCTGCGCATTGCGTCCATCCTGCACGCCGCCGATATTGCGGTCGATGGTGAAGCTGTCGGCGCCGGCGGCCGGCGGCGTGCCGGCGACGGTGAAATACATGCCGTCGTAACCAAAGCCAACCAGTTTGGCCGCGCCGCTGGTCAGCGCAATGTTGCCGGGGCCGGTGGCTTGCGTGCCGTCGGAATAAACCGCGGTCCAGGTTCCCGGCACGCCTTGCAGGTCGGTAGCCGACACCTGCAAGTTCGTCGGCACGTTGGCCGTGCTGTAGCCGACGCCGACCACGCCCTGGGAGATGGTGAAGGTGCCGGTGTTGGCGATCGCCGGCGTCACGCCAACCGGCCCGGCCGCGGCGATCAGGCGCGGATCGGCGGCGATGTTGGCATTGACCGAGAGCGAGGCGGCGGCGCTGGCATAGGGCTTGAGCGTGAAGCGATCGCCAGTGTTGCCGGTCGCCGTGATGTTGAGGTCGATGCCATCGAAACTGACCGTTCCGGCGCCGGCGCCGGTCGCCACCTGGGCATTGTCGCTGAGCCGGGTGACGGTGTAGTTGCCACCCGCGCCGAAGGTGATCTGGTAATCGCTCGGCACCTGCTCGGTGTAGAAATTGCCGGCATAGTCGGGCGGTTGCGGCGCGACCGGCGGGGCAAAGGTCGCCGAGAGGCTGCCGCCGCCGGTATTGTTGGCATTGGGCCGGATCGCCAGCGGCGTCGCCGTGGTGATCGAGAACAGATTGCCGGCGAAACCGGGATCGCCGGCGATGTTGCCCAGCAGATCCTGGCCCAGGCCAAGCTGGGCGTTGAAGGTGAGACTGAGCGAAGCGGCCGTGCGCCCCAGTTCGTTTTCAGCCGCCGTCAGCGCCGTGGCGCGGAAGGAGACGAGGCCGCCCAGGGCGCCGCCGATGATGAGGGATTCCGGCAATTCCTGCGGGCCGTTTCTCTGCTGCATGCCGACCACGATTTTGCTCGGATCGGCTGCCGACGGCATCGCCGCCAGCGGCATCACCGCCGTGTTGAGCACGAGGGGCTGGCCGCTGCCGAAGAAAACGTTGAACGTGCCGTCCGTGTTGGTCGAGGTCGTGACCTTGATGATCTGGTTCAACTGGTTGACCAACTGGTCGCGCTGGTCGAGCAAGTCGTTGGCGGGCTGCCCGGTACCACCCTCGGCAACGATGATGCGCTGATTCAGATCGGCAATCTGGGCGGCATAGCTATTGACATCGGCAACGAGGTCGCCGATGCGGCCATTGACCTCGGCCCGAATCTCGGACAACTGGCCGCTCATGGACTGGAGCCGCTGGCTCATCGTCTGCGCCGAAGAAACCAGAACCTGCCGCGCCGCCAGGTCCGACGGATTGGCGGCGACCGTCTGGACGCCGGAGAAGAAATCCTGCAAGGCCGGGGAAAAACCGGCGCTGGCATTGGCCAGCATGTTGTCGATCCGCGCGATCTGGGAATAGAAGGCGTCCAGTTGGCTGACCGTGGTCTGCGCCGTATTCACCTGTTGCACCAGATAGGAACTGTACAGACGCTGGATGGTCTGGACATGGACGCCCTGGCCGAGCGAACCGGAACCGGTCATGAACGGAATATTGGTCGCCTGCACCGTGCGCTGCCGGGTATAGCCGGGCGTATCCGCATTGACGGTATTGTGTTGGGTCACCAGCAAACCAAGCTGGGCGGCATTGAGACCGCTGACACCGATACTGAAAAGTCCTGAACTCATCATTCACCTCTAAGAGCTTAACGGCCGTTTGGCCGGAAAGTTTAGCGGCGCTTAGCCGATCAGCGCCTGGCGCAGGGTCGGCCCGTTGATGATGCGCGCCAGCTTGTCGGCGTACATGGGATCGGTGGCATACCCTGCCTGCTGCAAACGTCGAGCAAACTCCGTGCCATTCTGCGATCCGATGACGTCGACGTAGCGTGCGCTGCCGCGCAGCAAGCCGGCGTAATCGCGGAAACTTTCTTCGTAGGAGGCATAGGCGCGGAAGCGCCCGATCACCTGCTGCGGCTGGCCGTCCACGTACTCGGTGGTGGCGGCCTCGACGGTTGGCCCATTCCAGTCCTTGCCGGCCTTGATGCCGAACAGGTTGTGGCTGGGCGAGCCGTCAGGATGGCGAATCTCGCTCTTGCCCCAGCCGCTTTCCAGCGCCGAATGGGCGACCAGGAACTGCGGCGGGATGCCGGTCGAGCGCGAGGCTTCAACCGCGTGCGGCCAGACCCGGTTGGCGAAATCGCGGGCCGTCGCCGGGGCCGCACCGTCATTGTCCGGCGCGGCCGCCGCCTTCTGCTGCGCGGCATAGGCCGCCGAGGTCGGCAAGCTGCTCGGAACCGGCGAGTGGCGCAGATGCTGGCTATCGGAAACGGCGAGCGGCAGCGCATTGCCGGCAGCCTTTGCCGCTGCATTGGCCACAACCTCGCCGGGGGCTGCCAAATCCTTGCCGCCCTCCTTGCCACTCTCGACGCTGCGGCCAAGCTGCTGCTCGATCAGCTTGGCGAAACCGACGCCGTTGCCGCGCGTCGCCAGATCGTGCGCCATCTGCTGGTCGAGCAGGGCGGTGTAAAAGCGCGTCTGGTCGCTGTCGAGCAGGCCATCCTGCGGCGTGGCGTCGCGCATGCTCTTCATCACCATGTGCAGGAACATCTGCTCGAATTGCTGCGCCGCCGCCTTCAACCCCTGTTGCGGGTCGCGCGCAAACTGGCCGCGCAGATCCTGCGCCGACTGCACATCGAAGGCGGCGCGGTTGGGCGTGTCTTGAATTTTGGCGGTCATGTCAGGACGATGAAAAGGGATGTTTCATAGGTCGCGGTAAGCGCAGCGAACCGCGACTTTGACGGTAATACAAGGACCGCCATAGCAGCCGCCGTATGTCGCGGTTCGCTGTGCTCACCACGACCTATGCGAGTTGGCTGATGTTCTTTCACGTCAAATCACTTCCAGTTCGGCGCGCAGCGCGCCGGCCGACTTCATGGCCTGAAGAATGGCCAGGAGATCGAGCGGATTGGCTCCCAGGGCGTTCAGCGCCTTGACCACGTCGGCCAGGTTGGCCCCGGCCTTGACGGAGATCAGGCTGTCGCCGCCCTGCGTGACCTGGATATTGGCCGGTTGGGCAATTTGCGGCTGCGCGCCATCGACCACCACCGACAGGTTGCCGTGCGCCACCGAGCAGGCTTCGATGGTGACGCGCTGATTCATCACCACCGAGCCGGTGCGCGGATTGATGACGACCTTGGCGATGCCGGCGATGCGGGGGATTTCCAGATTGTCGATGCGGCCGAGGAAGGCCACCCGCGCGCTCGGGTCTTCCGGCGCGCGAACGGCGACGCGGCGGCCGTCGACGGCATGCGCCGCGCCTTGCCCCATGGCCTTGTTGATGGTTTCGGCCACGACCTGAACATTGCCGAAATCGGTTTCGCCCAATTCGTAATAAACATAGCCGCCCTCGCCAACCGGCGTCGCCACGGCCCGCTCGACCGTCGCGCCAGCGGGAATGCGGCCGGCCGCCAGATGATTGACGGTGACCCGGGAATTGCCCGCCGCCGCGCCGACGCCGCCGACCAGCACATTGCCCTGGGCGACCGCGTACACCTGGCCGTCGGCGCCTTTCAATTGCGTCATCAGCAAGGTGCCGCCGCGCAGGCTCTTGGCGTTGCCCATCGACGAGACGGTCACGTCGATTTCCTGACCGGGACGGGCGAAGGGCGGCAGCGACGCGGTCAGCATCACCGCCGCGACGTTGCGCAACTGCAAGCGCTGCGCCTGATCGGCGCTGAGGTTGACGCCCATCTGCGACAGCATGTTGCCGATGGCCTGGGTGGTAAACGGGGTTTGCGTCGTCTGGTCGCCGGTGTTATCGAGGCCGACCACCAGGCCGTAACCGACCAACTGATTCTGGCGCACGCCCTGCACCGCGGCCAGATCCTTGATCCGCTCTGCCCAGAGCGGCTGACTGCACAGCAGCAGGGCGGCGATAATTGCCGCTTGCCGGCGCCATTTGTCGTTGCTCATGATCCGCCTCCGCTGTATGCCCTAGAACGGCAAGACACTAAGGAAGAAACGTGCCAGCCAGCCCATGATCTGACTTTCGCTGATCTGCCCGGAAGATTTGTACTCGATCCGGGCATCGGCCACCGCCGCGGACGGGACGGTGTTCTGGGCGTCGATGAAACTGGGATTGACGACGCCGGAAACGCGCACGTATTGCTGCTCCTGACCCACCGCCACCTGTTTCTCGCCGGACACCAGCAGATTGCCGTTGGGATAGACATCGATCACGGTGGCCGTCATGTTGCCGGTAAACACGTTGTTGCCGGCAGCCTGGCCGCTGCCATTGAAGGTATTGGCGCTGTTGGCGTCGATGTTCAGACCTTGCAGCCCCTTGCCGGGGATGCCGGCCAGCGCATTGACCGAGGCATTGACGCTGCCGGCCTTGCTGAGCTTGTTGTTGGCCGCGGTCGTGGCGTTGGTGTTCTCGACGATGCGGATGGTGATCGTGTCGCCGACATAGCGCGCCCGGCGATCCTCGAACAGCGGCCGGCTCTGGCCGGCCTGCCAGATCGCGCCATTGGCCGCCGGCGGCGCAGTGTTCACCGGCGGCCGGGCCGTCATCGGCTGGTGAACATTGGTCGGCGGCACGCTCGTGCATCCGGCGGTCAGAGCCAGCAGAAGGAGGGCGATTAACCCGGCAAGCAAACAGATTGCCTTGTTCCCCCCATCCCAGCCTTCCCCCGCAGGCGGGGGAAGGAGCTTCGTTCCCTCCCCTGCTTGCGGGGGAGGGCTAGGGTGGGGGCCAGCGGCATAGGAAAAAGCACAGAAATTTGCTTGCCGGGTCAATAGGCGTTTCATGGCGTCACCTCACAATTGCGTCAGGCGGGCGAGCATGGCGTCGGAAGTCGAGATCACCTTGGAATTGAGTTCGTAAGCCCGCTGGGTCTGAATCATCGACACCAGTTCCTCGGCGACGTTGACGTTGGAGGTTTCGACATAGAACTGGTTGATCGATCCGGCGCCGTTGGTGTTCGGCGTGTTGGGCGTCGGCGTGCCGCTCGACGAGGTTTCGAGAAACAGGTTCTGGCCAAGACTCAGGAGACCCGCCGGATTGATGAAGGTGGCGATTTGCAGCGCACCGATCTGGACGCTGCCGGGGGCACCGGGCTGGGTGACCGACACGGTGCCGTCGAGGCCGACTGAAATGCTCAGGGCATCATTCGGAATGGTGATGGCGGGCTGCACCGGGTAACCGTCCGAGGTCACCAACTGGCCCTGGTTATCCTTCTGGAACGAGCCGTCGCGGGTATAGGCCGTGGTGCCGTCGGGCAGCAGGATCTGGAAGAAACCGTGACCCTGGATGGCGAGATCGAGCGGATTGTCGGTTTTCTGGATATTGCCCTGGGTGAACAAGCGGGCGGTGGTGATGGGCCGCGCGCCGGTACCCAGTTGCAGGCCGGTCGGCACCTGGTTCTGCTGCGAGGTCTGCGCGCCGGGCTGGCGCAGGGTTTGATAGATCAAATCCTCGAACACCGCGCGCGAACGCTTGAAGCCATTGGTGCTGACGTTGGCGAGGTTGTTGGCGATGACGTCGAGTTGGGTCTGCTGGGCATCGAGGCCGGTGCGGGCAATCCACAGGGAACGGATCATGGTTCGACTCCTGTCGGTTCAAGGTCAGGCGGGAAGCGTCAACAACTGGTCGGCGCGCTGGGCGTTGGCATCGGCGGTCTGCAACAGCTTGATCTGCATCTCGAACTGGCGCGACAGGCTGATGAGATTGACCATGGCATCGGTGACGTTGACGTTGCTGCCTTCCAGCGTGCCGGGGGCCACCGTGACGTTTTCATCGACCGGCGCCGGCTGGCCGTTGCGCAGGCGGAACAGGCCGTCGCCGCCGCGCACCAGATCGCCTTCCGGCGGATTGACCAGCTTGATGCGGCCGAGCACGTTGACGTTGTTTTGCGCGCCGAAGGTCGAAATCACCGACACCGTGCCGTCGAAGCCAATCGAAACATTGTTGTCCGGCGGAATGTTGATCGCCCCGCCTTCGCCGGCCACGGTATGACCGCTCTTGGTCTGGAGCACGCCATTGACATCGACCTGCAAGCCGCCGGCGCGGGTATAGGCCTCGCTGCCGTCGGGCATTTGCAGGGCGATCCAGCCCCGGCCCTGCACCGCGACGTCGAGGTCGTTGCCGGTAAACATCAGCGGCCCCTCGTCGAACACGTCGGCCACCGAGGCATCGACCGTGAAGGCGCGCGTCGGCATGCCCTCGCCCAGCACCGGCACGGCGCGGAAGCGGTGCTCCTGCGCCTTGTAGCCGACGGTGCTGGCGTTGGCCAGGTTGTTGGCGGTGCCGGCCTGCTGCATGAACACATGCTTGGCGCCGGTCATCGCGGTGTAGATCAGGCGATCCATGATGTGTGCTCAAAAAGCCCCGTCAGCGCAGATTCACCAGGGTCTGCATGACCTGATCCTGGGTCTTGATCGACTGGGCATTGGCCTGGTAATTGCGCTGGAAAGTGATCAGATTCACCAGTTCGGCAGTCAGATCGACGTTCGATTCCTCGACCGAGTACGATTGCAGCACGCCGCGCCCGGAGGTGCCCGGCACATCGGTCTGCGGCGGTCCGGAGTCGGAGGTTTCGATCCACTGGTTGTTGCCGATGGCGAGCAAGCCATGCGGGTTGGTGAAGTCGGTCAGCACGACCTGACCCATGGCGTAGGTCTGGCCATTGCTGTAGCTCGCCTGAACCATGCCGTCCTTGGCGACCGTGATGCTGATCAGGCTGCCGGCGGTATAACCGTCCTGGATGATGCGGCCGATGCTGCTCTGGGTGCCGAACTGGGTGGAGCCAGTGAAATCGATCGGGAAGGCCAGCGGGTTTGCCGCGTTGTTTGGCTGCCCCTGGCTGGCCATGACGTTGGTGAGGTCGATCGAAACGTTCATCGGATTGCCGCCGCTGATCTGGCCGAGCGTATCGAAGGTCAGGGTGGTGAGCGGGTTGGGGCTGAGGTTCTGGTTGGTCGTCCCATCGACGGTGGCATAGACATCCCACTCGCCGGGATTGGCCGTCTTGCGGAAATAGAACATCATGCTGTGCTGGTTGCCCAGCGTGTCGTAGATCGTCGTCCCGGTCGCCCAGTTGTAGGTCGTCGGATCGGGCGTGAAGCTGGCGGGATCGCCGGCCGGGCCGCCATTGACCCAGGGCGAGGCCGGCTCGACCTGGTTTGAATCCAGATTGACGGTGGCCCTGATGCCGTTGAAGGGGGCGTTGGGGTTCATGCCGGTCGCCCGCGGCGACAGATAAGCCGCGGTGGTTTGCAAGGGCACCATGGTCTGGGTCACGGTGCCGTTCTGGATGGCATAGCCGGTCAGATTCAGCCCCTGGTCGTTGATGATGAAGCCGTTCTTGTCGAGGTGAAACTGGCCGTTGCGGGTGTAGGAGATGGCCCCGTTGTTGGACATGCGGAAGAAACCGCCGCCGTTGATCGAGATGTCCAGCGGGTTGTTGGTGGTGGTGATGTTGCCCTGGGTGAATTGCTGCTGAATCGCCATCAGATTGGCGCCGATGCCAATCTGGTTGGCGCCGGTGCCACTCATCGAAGCGGCATAGACATCGGCGAAGTGGGCAACCCCGGCCTTGAAGCCGACCGTGCTCGAGTTGGCGATGTTGTGGCTGGTCGAATCAATCGCCTTGGCGGATACGTTCAGACCGCTGAGTGCTTGTTGGAATGCCATTTTGCTTACCTCGCTCAGAAAATTTGCAGAACGTCGTTGAAGGACACCTGGCCGAATGAACCGAGATCAAGCTGGAAACCGCCATTCGTCCCCCGGATCACAGCAGAAACCATGCCAATCTGCATCGGCTCCGCGCTGACCGCTTGTCCGTTGGCGGTTGCATTGATGCTGAAGGTGTAGTTGCCATTGGCCAGGACATTGCCGTCGGCGTCCGTGCCATCCCAGGTGAAATACAAATTGCCGGCGTCGCGCGCGCCGAGATTCTCGATCTGCACGACCTTGCCATTGGCATCCTTGATGGTGATCTGCACCTGGTCGGCCGGAGCGGACAAGGCGGCGCCGCCAACCGACTGGCCATCGGCCATCGGCAAATTATTGCCGGCAATCATCACATTTCTGCCGACCATGGCTGCCGCCTGCATCGCCTGGGCGTCGCTGTAGCCAGCCAGCAACTGAGCCATCGTCTGGTTGAGTTTTTCGATGCCGGTGACGGTGGAGAGTTGCGCCATCTGGGTCGTGATCTGGGCGTTGTCGAGCGGGTTGAGCGGATCCTGGTTCTGCATCTGCGCCATCAAGAGCGTCAGGAAGCGGGTTTGCGTATCCTGTATCGTGGCGCCCGTGCTGGCGGCAGCCGTGGCGGAGGCGCCGGAAGCGCCGCCCACTTTGGCGAACAGGTCGTTGTAGCCGATGTTGTCGATGGTAGCCATGTCTATCTCCTTTCGCTTCAGGCCTGGGCGATCTGCAAGGTGCGCAGCAGCATCGTTTTGGCGGTGTTCATGACCTCGACGTTGCTCTGGTAGGAGCGCGAGGCCGAAATCATGTTGGTCATTTCCTCGACCACGTCGACATTGGCGAAGGCGACATAGCCCTTGTCGTCGGCAGCGGGGTTCTTCGGGTCGTAGACCAGGCGCGGCGGAGCGGCGCTTTCGACCACCTGGCGCACGCGCACGCCCTTGGACAACTCGCTGTTGCCCATCGGCGTCGCCTCGAACACCACCTGCCTGGCGCGGTACGGCTTGCCGTCGGCAGAAATGATGCTGTCGGCGTTGGCCAGGTTGGAGGCCACGGCATTGAGGCGCATCGACTGCGCCGTCAGCGCGCTCGACGAAACCTGAAAGACGTTGAACAGACTCATGCGGCTTCTCCTCAGCTATTGGTCGAGGCCATCGCGTTGCGCAGCCCCTTGAATTTGTCGCCGATCAGTTGCGTCAAAATCTGGTAATGCATGGCGTTGTCGGCGATCTGCGTCCGCTCGACATCCATATCCACCGTGTTGCCATCGACCGCCGACTGGACTTCCTGGCGATACATCAGTTGCGCCGCGCCGCCTTGGCCGCTGCCGGCAATATGCGCCGGGGCCGTCCGCGCCAGCTCGATGCCGCCCGCGTTCGGGCGGCCATCCATGGCCTTCTGCATGGCCTGGGCGAAATCGAAATCGCGGGCCTTGTAGTTCGGCGTATCGGCATTGGCGATGTTCGAGGCCAGAATCTGGTGACGCTGGATGCGCAGATTCATGGCCTGACTGTAAACCGCGACGTTTTGCTCGATGTTCATGGAGGTCTCGCATGTCTTGAATCAGTCAGACAAAAGCATCTTTCGTGCCAGGGCGGGTCTTGACCCGCCGAGTCGAGAGTGGAGAGTGTCTTGAGTCGAGAGTATCAACCGCTCTCGACTCCCCAACTCTCGGCTCTCCACTCGGCGGGTCAAGACCCGCCCTTGCCGCCGTCGCGACACCCCGCTGTGGCACAATGGCGACATGCTGCCGCGCTGCCTCATCCTCCTCTGTGCTTTCCTGCTCCAGGCGACCGCCGCCCTGGCCGGCGCCGACGTCGACGCGGTGCTCGACGCCGCCGAGCGCTACGTCAAACTGCAAACGCAGGGGCTGCCGGGCCAGGTCAAGATCACCCTGGGCCGGCTCGACGTCGATCGTCTGCCGCCGTGTTCGGCGCACGAGGCTTACGCGCCGCCCGGCACGCGCTTCTCCGGGAAAACCCATATCGGCGTCCGCTGCCTCGGACCGAACATCTGGAGCGTGCTGGTGCCGGTACAAATTGCCGTGACCGGCAATTATGTCGTCACCACCCGCCCGCTCGGCGCCGGCCAAAGCATTCAGGAAGGCGACATCACCGTCCTCTCCGGCGACCTGTCGACCCTGCCCAGCGGCGTCGTCGGATCGAGCGCCGAGGCCGTCGGCAAAACCCTGCGCAACGCGCTGGCGGCCGGCCAGCCGCTGCGCAACGATCAACTGGTTGCGCCGCTGGTCATCCGCCAGGGCCAGACCGTTCGCGTCGTCTCGCGCGGCCAGGGTTTTGCCGTCAGCGGCGAAGGGCGGGCGCTGAACAACGCCAGCGTCGGCCAGGTCGCCCAGGTGCGCATGAGTTCCAACGGCCAGACGATCAACGGCATTGCCCAGGCCGACGGCACCGTCGAAGTCGGTTTTTAGCCTAAAGTTCCGCTCAGCCATGCCGTTCAAGCAGACAAGGATATAAAGCATCAGGAAGCCCATCATGAAAATCGACAGTTCCTTCACGCCCGCGACGGCCAACATCGCCCCCAAGGGGCCGCCCACCCAGCAAACGCCGCATGCCGGCACAACGACCGAGGCCGTCAGCCTCAGCCCGCTGGCCGGCAACCTGCGCGGCGGCGAGACGCCGCCGGTCAACGCCGCGCGCATTCAGGAAATCAAACAGGCCATTGCCGAAGGTCGCTTCAAGGTCAACCCGGAAGCCATCGCCGACCGCCTGATCGAATCGGCCCGCGACCTGGTCCATGCCGGTCACCGCGAAGCATGATGACCGACCTCGGCCTCATCACCGCCCGCGAAATCCCGCTGATCGGCCGCTTCATCGACCTGCTCAAAGACGAGCAGGAGGCGTTGCGCCATGCCAATCCAGAACCCCTGGCCAAAATCAGCGCGGCCAAGGTGGCGCTGGTCGAGCAACTCAACGAACTGGAGCAGGCGCGGCGCGCTGCGCTCGGCATCGGCAGCGAAGAAAAGACCCGCAGCGCCATGGAAGCCTGGCTGCTCGCCAACCCGACGCAACCGCAAGTTGCCAGCGACTGGCAGACGCTGCTGGCGCTGGCCGGCGAGGCTAAGCAGTTGCATGAACTCAATGCCAGCCTGGTCGCCCTGCATTTGCAGCAGACCAGCGACGCGCTGCACATTCTCGACAGCCGCCGCGCCGAAAATGCCCTCTACGGCAGCAACGGCCAGGCCGCCGCGCCCAGCGGCAGCCGTCTCGTCGATTCGGCTTAGAGCCAATACGGTTCACTTAAGCACAATTACCTCTACAGTCATGCTGCGCGTAGTCGCAGCATCCATGCGGTTTGTGGATTCTGCGTACTGCGACTTCGCGCA
>WQUQ01000203.1 GCA_009782025.1 Desulfobulbus sp.
CAGAACACGATGCGGTCGACCTGGCGCAGCAGCTTGCCGACGTGGGTCGCCGTGGTCGCCGTGCCGAGCGTGGCGACGGCATTGCCGACCCCGTTCTGGGTCAGGGCGATGACATCCATGTAGCCCTCGGTGACGATGGCGGTGTTCGTCTCGCGCAGCGCCTGGCGTGCTTGCGGCAGACCGAACAGTTCGCGGCCTTTCTCGAACAGCGGCGTTTCCGGCGAATTCAGGTATTTCGGTTCGCCTTGGTCGATGATGCGCCCGCCGAAAGCGATGATGTCGCCCTTCGGGTTGATGATCGGGATCATCAAGCGGTCGCGGAAGCGGTCGTAGCGCCGGCCCTCGTCGCCGACCTTGACGAGGCCGGCGGTTTCCAGTTCCGTCGCGCTGTAATCGGCAAACACCGCTTGCAGATTCTGCCAGCCCTCCGGCGCGTAGCCGATGCCGAAGCGCGCGGCGATTTCGCCCGACAGGCCGCGCTGCCGGCAATAGGCGATGGCGCGCGGCGAAGCCTTGAGTTGTTCCTTGTAGTACTGGGCAGCGCGAGCCATGATCTCGATCAGCGTCCGCGTCTGGCCGGGTTTTTCGTCGCGCAAGCCGCGCCCACCGTCGTCCGGCACCGTCATGCCGGCCCGGTCGGCCAGTTCCTTGACCGCATCGACGAAACCCAGCCCCT
The DNA here is from genome assembly GCA_009782025.1 of Desulfobulbus sp. Classification (GTDB taxonomy): domain Bacteria; phylum Pseudomonadota; class Gammaproteobacteria; order Burkholderiales; family Rhodocyclaceae; genus Azonexus. Next base: position 677 of record WQUQ01000203.1, read on the forward strand.
GATATTCCATGACGAAGCCGATGGCCGTGCCGTGCGCGCCGCAACCGAAGCAGTGATAGAACTGCTTCGCCGGGCTGACCGTGAAGGACGGCGATTTCTCGTTGTGAAAGGGGCAGCAGGCGGCGTAGTTGGCCCCGGCCTTCTTCAGCGGCACGTAGCTGTCCACCAGATCGACGATGTCGATCCGGGCCAGCAGATCCTGAATGAAGGCGTCGGGAATCACGAAATCAGGAAAGCGCCGCCTTCACCCGCCTTGAGACCTCGGCCATGTCGGCCTTACCGGCCAGACGGGGCTTCAACACGGCCATCAGCTTGCCCATGTCGGCCGGCCCTTTGGCCCCGGTTTCGGCGACAGCGGCAGCCACGGCCGCCGCGATTGCTTCGCCGCTCATTTTCTCCGGCAGATAGGCGGCAAGAACCGTGATCTCGAATTGTTCGGCATCGGCCAAATCCTGACGGCCAGCGGCTTCGTATTGGCTGACGCTGTCCTTCCTCTGCTTGGTCAGCTTCTCGATGACGGCGATGGTGGCGTCGTCGTCGAGTTCGCGGCGCTCGTCGACTTCTTTCTGCTTGATGGCGGCGAGCAGCAGGCGGATGGCCGCCAGGCGGGGCGCGTCCTTGGCCTTCATGGCCGTTTTCATGTCTTCGGTGATACGTGCTCTGAGATTCATCGTGGCGCTCGGGGTCGAAATAGGGGGAATTCAAACGAAAAAGCCGCCGGCTGTTGAGGCGGGCGGCTTCTTTCTGCGGTCATCACCGCGACCGGATCAATACAGCTTCGGCGGCAGGGTCAGGCTGCGGAGGCGCTTGTGTTGACGCTTGACAGCGGCGGCAGCCTTGCGCTTGCGCTCGGCGGTCGGTTTCTCGTAAAACTCGCGGGCGCGAAGCTCGGTCAGGAGACCCGTCTTTTCGACCGTGCGCTTGAAGCGGCGGATGGCCACCTCGAACGGCTCGTTTTCCTTGACACGAATATTCGGCATATGGATTCACCCCCTTCCGTCAGGCGCCCGCCAGGTCAAGTAAACGGCGGTGCGCGCAAAATTGGTATCCGCTCGGATGCGGATAATTTTTTAGTATATCGCAAAACCCCTGCTCGCCTCAAGCGCGGCGGTCGAGATCGGGGGGATGGCATGAAGCCGCAGGGGCGGCATCCGGCGGCTTGAGCAAAACCCACGGCGGCACTTGCAAGGCATCGGCCATGGTCTGAATGTTGGACAGGGAGACATTCCAGCGCGAGCGCTCCACGGCGGACACGTAAGTTCGGTCCAGCCCGCATTCAAAGGCCAGAACCTCCTGTGACCAGCCTCTTTGCACCCTCAGCAAACGCAGGTTGAAGGCCAGCACCCCGCGAAGGTCGCCGGGTGCTGGAAGTTCCGTTGGGGGTTTCGGCTTGGCGGACATACCGGCAAGCTTTGTGTTCTGCTACGATTGCATCCACGGAGTTTGCTTCGCATTTCAGCGTCATTCCCCGCCTCCTCGGCGATCGCGCCGCTTGTATTTTCACGGAGACCCCGTCATGGAAGAAAAACACATCATCGAAGAACCCATCAATGCTGTTCGGGATGATCGAACGCTGGACGAGCACGCCAAGAACGCCGTGATGCAAAACCTTGCCAGATACCGAACCGCACTGCTTCTTCCGCTTTTTCTCGCGGGTTGCGCGACAACCGATATGCAGGGTGCGCTGGACTCACTGAAAGGGCTTGGGCAGTCCGCTGGCGCAAACTCATCGCAGGCGACGGCATCCCCGACGGCAGGCACGAACAGCCTGCTGCGCACGCCGCTGCACAAGGCATTGAGCCAGAACCCATCCACCGATGGCCGAGCGCCGGAATGGCCCAAGGTGGTCATCAGCAATTTGCAGATTCCGGCGGATCAATTGACGCTGACCCGCAGCCTGACGCTCAAGGCCAGCGACTGCATTCGTTTCGATGCGACGCTTTGGCGCGATGCCCAGCGCGTCGAGCGATTCACCGATCTGTCGCTGTGCGCACCGGAATTGCCCAAGCAGTCCAACAATTTCGTGCTGACCTGGAAGAGCTTTTCCATCTCCGGCAAGACCACCGGACAAGTGCGCGGCGAAGGGCCGACACCGCCCTACAACAAGCTGCCCAGCGACGCGAACATGGAGCGCTGGCTGACCAATCAGTTCGGCCTCTACTACCTGGGATCGCTGCTGACGCTGGTGGGCTATGACCCCAACTTCACGGTCGATGACCGGCGCTTCTGGATCAGGAATATCAAGTAGCGACTGCGCCCATTCAGCGTTCTCCTTCCTGATGACGGAGCGCCTGAGAGGGTATGGCGATGGGATCCATGTCGGTGTCCTCATCTTCATCACTGCTCGGTCTGCGGCCCTTGCGTAGAGCGGCGCATTCCGCCAGCGCCAGAGCCAAGGGCGCAATAAGCGTAGTGCATTGCGCCAGTTGTTCAGGCGCTGCCGATGCAGAAGCCCCGCCCTGCTGTGCTTGGCGAAGCAAAAAAGCATGCGGGAATGACCAACCTTCAATGGCTGTACCTCGATGTCCCAGAAATTGCTTGGCATCGCCCTTCATGCGCTTGCCCCGCAAGCCCGCCATGTGGCGCGCTGTCCTGTAAAATCCGCGCCGATGTTGATCCTGGGTATCGAATCCTCCTGCGACGAAACCGGCATTGCGCTCTACGACAGCGCCGCCGGGCTGCTGGCGCACACTCTGCACTCGCAGGTGGCGATGCACGCCGAATACGGCGGCGTGGTGCCGGAACTGGCCTCGCGCGACCATATCCGCCGCACCGTGCCGCTGCTGCGCGAGGCGCTGGCGCGTGCCGGGCGCAGCCTCACCGACATCGACGCCGTGGCCTATACCCGCGGCCCCGGTCTGGCCGGGGCGCTGCTGGTCGGCTGCGCTTTCGCCGAGGCGCTGGCCCTGGCGCTGGACAAGCCGACCGTGCCGGTACACCACCTCGAAGGCCATCTGCTGTCGCCGTTGCTGTCGGCCACGCCGCCGGTTTTTCCCTTCGTCGCGCTGCTGGTTTCCGGCGGCCATACCCAGTTGCTGCGGGTCACCAGGGTCGGCGAATACGAATTGTTCGGCGAATCGCTCGACGACGCTGCCGGCGAAGCGTTCGACAAGAGCGCCAAACTGCTCGGCCTGCCCTATCCCGGCGGCGCGCTGCTGTCGAAGCTGGCCGAGAGCGGCACGGCCAGCGTTTATGAACTGCCGCGGCCGATGCTGCATTCCGGCGATCTCGACTTCAGCTTTTCCGGCCTCAAAACCGCCGTGCTGACCCTGGTTCGCGCCCAGCCGGAACCGCTGTCGGCCCCCTTCAAGGCCGATGCGGCGCGGGCTTTTCAGGAAGCCATCGTCGACGTGCTGGTGAAAAAATCACTGCAAGCGCTGAAACTTACCGGCCTCAAGCAACTGGTGGTGGCCGGCGGCGTCGGCGCCAACCGGCAACTGCGGGCGGCGCTCGACGAGGCGGCGCGGAAAAAGCGTTACCGGGTTTTTTACCCGGAACTGGAGTTCTGCACCGACAACGGCGCCATGATTGCGCTGGCCGGCTGCCTGCGGCTACATGCCGGCGCCTCGGCCAAGCCGGCCGGCGCCTTTGCCGTGCAGCCACGCTGGCCGCTGACGGAGATTGTGGCCAGCGGCATAAAATAGCGCGGTTTCAGTTGTTTTGCTTCGCTTCACAAGCACTTGCCCTTGCCGCCTGGAGTCAAAAATGAAGCCCATCCGGTTTTT
>WQUQ01000204.1 GCA_009782025.1 Desulfobulbus sp.
ACATCGAAAACTGAATCCGGTTTTTTCACAAGGCCCCCTCATGCTTCGTCCCCATCGTATCGAACTGCTGTCGATCGTCATTCCCGTCTATAACGAGCAGGACAACCTGCCGACGCTATTCGAGCGCTGCCGCGCCGTGGTCCGGGACATGGGCCTGCCCGCCGAGATCATCCTGGTCGATGACGGCAGCCGCGACGATTCCGCCGATCTGATCCGGGCGGCGGCGGCTGATCCGCTGTTCGTCGGCGTCATTCTCAATCGCAATTACGGCCAGCATGCGGCGGTGATGGCGGGGTTTTCGCGGGCGCGCGGCGATTTGATCGTGACGCTGGATGCCGATCTGCAAAATCCGCCCGAAGAAATCCCCAAGCTGATCCGCGCCGCCGAGGAAGGCTATGAAGTGGTCGGCACGGTACGCCAGATGCGCCAGGACAGCCTGTTCCGGCGGCTGGCCTCGCGCGTCGTCAATGGTTTCGTGCGCCGCGCCACCGGGGTGCAGATGACCGATTACGGCTGCATGCTGCGCGCCTATCGCCGCCACATCGTCGATACCATGCTGCGCTGCGATGAGCGCAGCACCTTCATCCCCATGCTGGCCAATTCGTTTGCCCGCCACACCACGGAAATCCCGGTGCGGCACGAGGAACGCGCCGCCGGCGATTCCAAATACAGCGTGTTGAAGCTCATCAATCTGCAATTCGATCTGTTGACGGCGATGACGACCGCGCCGCTGCGCATGCTGTCCTTCGTCGGCGGCGTCATCGCGGCGGCGGGCACGCTGTTCGCGCTGCTGTTGCTCGCCTTGCGCATCGTCTACGGCGCGGCCTGGGGCGTTAACGGCGTGTTTCCGCTCTTTGCCATCCTGTTCATTTTCATCGGCGCGCAATTCATGAGTTTTGGCCTCCTGGGCGAATACATCGGGCGCATCTATACCGACGTGCGCGCCCGTCCGCGCTTCATCATCGAGGAAGTCATCGGCCAGGACGCGGCACAAAGCGCCGGCAGCAAGCCGCAGCCCGACGCCATCGCACCGTCCCGCTCATGAGCGACGCCGCCGCCATTCGCCGCGAAAGCTGGCTGCTCGGCGGCATCGGTTTCTTGTTGTTCATCGGCGGGCTGTGGCAGCAGCCCTTCATCGGTTTCGAAAGCCGTTTCGCGGTATTCGCGCAGGAAATGCTGCGCCACGGCCCGGGCTGGTTTCCGACCACCTGGGGCGAGCCGTATCCCGATTATCCGGTCACCGGCACCCTGCTGATCGCGTTCTTTTCGCTGCCCTTCGGGGCCGTTACCCGTTTCAGCGCCGCGCTGCCGACGGCGCTCGCCGCCGCGTTGAATCTGGTCATCCTGTACCGCCTGCTGGCGCCGCACTCCAGGCAGTGGGCCTTCGTCGCGCTGTGCCTGCTCGTGATGACGACGACCTTTCTCGCCGAGGCGCGCGCCATCTCGCTCGACCACATGGTCGCCACCGTCACCCTGCTGGCTTTTTACCTCGCCTACAGCGCGGATCGCTCGGCGCGGCCCGAATTGCGGCGCTGGCTGCCGCTCGCGCTGATTCTGGGTTTTTGCCTGCGCGGCCCGCTCGGCATCGTGATTCCCGCCAGCGCCGTCGTCTGCTATTACGCGCTGAGTTCGCAATGGCGCGCGCTGCTGCGTTTCGGCATGCAGGCGGCGGCGCTGCTGGCGCTGATGTGGCTGGCGCTGCTGGCGCTGGCCTACTGGCAGCACGGCGCCGATTTCATGCACGAGGTGGTGCGCATGCAGGTCGCCGGCCGCATGGAAACCCGGGGCAGACCGGAACCCTTCTATTACTTCACCCGTTCCTTCGGCAATTACGCGCTGAGTTATCCGCTGGCCGCGCTGACGCTGGCGCTGCTGGCGCCCGCGCTGCTGCGGCGGCCACGCGGCGCAGCGCTGCAACTCATGCTGATGCTGGCCGCGGCGGCGCTGCTGATTCTGGCCGGCCTTTCGGTGCCGGAAACGAAAAAACCGCGCTACATCCTCGCCGCCACGCCGATGCTGGCCGCGCTGGCCGCCTGGCCGTGGGCCACCATTGCCGGATCACCCGCATCGCGCGCGCTGCGCTGGCTGCGCGCCACGCTCGAAGTCCTGTTCGCCGTGCTGCCGCTGTTGCTGATCGCAGCGCTCGCCGTCATCCACCGTCGCGGCGGCTATGACGATCTGCCGCTGCTGCTGCCCTGCGCCGTCCTCGCCGCCTTGCAGATCGCCGCGCTGATCGCCCGCCTCAAGCTGGCCGCGCCACGGCGCGGCGCGGTCTATGCCGGCATCGCCGCGCTGGCGATGTGGAGCGGCGCGGCGCTCGTCGCCGAACCCATGCTCTTGCGCAAACACGATAGCTCCGCATTCGTCGCGGCGGTGGAAGCCGAGCGGCGCGCGCAGCCCGGCACACTCGCACTGTTCGGCATGACGAAGGACGGCGCGGCGATCAAATATCTGGTCAACGCCGACGTCGATCTCGCGCCGCCCTCGCCGCAATTCCCGCGCGACGCCGCCGCCCTTGCCGCGCTGCCGAGGCCCGCCTATCTCGTCATCGGCGCGGACGCCGCTGGCGCGCTGCCGGAATCGGCGCTGGCCAGCGCCCGGCGCATCGCCAGCGGGCAATTCAACGGCGAAGCCTTCCTCGCCTTCTATTTGCCGTAACGATCTGGAGACCTCCCTTTGCGTCCCATCCTTGACCTGCTGCGCCGACACCCCTATCCCGTCCTGTTGTTGCTCGGCGCGGTGTTGCTGCTGGCCGGCGTCGACTGCTATTCGCTGCTGGGTTCCACCGAACCGCGAGAAGCCGGCATCGCCGCCGCGATGCTGCAAGACCAGCAGTACATCGTGCCAACCCTCAACCAGGAAGCCTTTCTCGAAAAACCGCCGCTGAGTTACTGGCTGCAATCGGCGGCGATGCACATCGGCGGCGCGACGCCGCTCGCCGCGCGCCTGCCGTCCATTCTCGCCGCGCTCGGCTGCGTCTGGCTCCTGTTCGCCTCTGTCCGGCGCACCACAGGCGACGAGCGCGCGGCATGGATCGCGGCGCTGGCGCTCTTGACGATGGCCTCGTTCTGGATGAATGCGCGCACCGCCGGGCAGGATCTGCTGCTCACCTTCGGCATCGCGCTGGCGCTGTTCGGCTTCTACGGCACGCGCGAAACGCCATCGGCGCGCGGTAGCTGGCCCATGTATGCGGCGGGCATCGCGGTGGCGACCTTGAGCAAGGGCGTGGTCGGGCTGGCCTTGCCGGGCGTCGTCATTTTCGCCTTTCTGTTGTTCGAGACGCTGCGCATCGAGCGCCGCTTCAAGCTGCGCGTCTGGCTCTTGCCCGGCGGCTTCGCGCTGCTGGGGCTGATCCCGTTCGCGCTGTGGCTGCTCGCCCTGCACGACCGCACCGGCATGGATGCCGTGCGCGAAATTCTGCTCGCGAACAGCATCGACCGCTTCGCCGGCAGTTACACGCGCGGCGCGCATGACGAGCCGTTCTACTTCTACCTGCTGAAACTGCCCGAAACCTTCGCGCCGTGGAATCTGCTGCTCGCCTATCTGCTGTGGCGCTGCCGGCGCGAACTGGCGCGCAACTGGCGTTTCGTTTTCAGCCTGTGCTGGCTCGTCGCACCCTACCTGCTGCTGTCGCTCTCGGCGGGCAAGCGGCCATCCTATCTGCTCGCCCTCTACCCGGGCGCCGCGCTGTTCATCGCGCTGGGCGTCGATCACTGGCTGCGCAGCGCGGACCAGCCGCCGCGCGCGCTGGCGAAGCTGACCGCGCCGCTGCTGGCGCTGTTGGCCGCGCTCTACATCGGCTATGGCAGCATCATCATGCCGCGCAACCAGAACCAGGATTCGCCAGCGGAAATGTTCGCGCAACTGCGCCACTACGAGCAGGATGGCCACACGGTACTCCTGTTCAATCCGCTCGAACGCATCTCCGGCGCGGCGCGCTTCTACCTCCAGCACCCGGTGCCCGCCTTCGCCGAGCCGCAGGCCCTGCTCGACGCCCTGCACGCCAATCCGGCGGCCATCGCCCTGACCGGCGCGGACGACCTCGCCGGCCTGCACGGCTATCGCACCCTGGAAAGTTTCGCGGGCCAGAAACGCAAATACGCGATCATCGCCGCCGAGGCCGAGTGAGATTTTCCGGCGTTCGGCGGGCGCAGGCAATGCGCGACAGGCCGGTAGGGCGCAATACGGTTCACTTAAGAAGTTTGTCATTCTGCGCGTAGCGAAGCGTAGTCGCAGAATCCACAAATCGCATGGATGCTGCGACTACGCGCAGCATGACTGTAGAGGTAATTGTGCTTAGAGCGGTTTCTGTTTGAATGATTACATCAAATTTCCAGCGCTGTTGGCCCCCACCCTAGCCCTCCCCCGCAAGCAGGGGAGGGAACAAAGCCCCTT
>WQUQ01000205.1 GCA_009782025.1 Desulfobulbus sp.
GCGGCCTTGTTCACCTGCGTGTGGTTCGCGCAACTGGGTATGCGCTCGCTGATTACCGCGGACGAGGGGCGCTACGCCACGATCTCGCTGAACATGCTGCAAAGCGGCGACTGGGTGACGCCGCGCCTGAATGGCCTGCTCTATTTTGAAAAACCCGCCCTGCAATACTGGATCGGCGCGCTGGCCTTTCAGGTCTTCGGCGTCTCCGAATTCTCGGCGCGGTTGTGGCCTGGCCTTGCGGGTTTTCTCACCGTGACCGCCGTCGGTTTCACCGCCGCCCGGCTCTGGGGCCGCGATGCCGGTATCCGTGCCTTTGCGATCGCCGGTTCGATGATCTGGATCGTCAGCAATGCGCGCTTCCTGTCGCTGGACGCCGGGCTGACCTTTTTTCTCACGCTCGCACTGTGCGCCGTACTGCTGGCCGAGGGGAATCCCGAGGCGAGCGCGGCGGCCCGCCGCCGCTGGATCTGGCTCGCCTGGGCGGCGATGGCCGGCGCGGTGCTCAGCAAAGGGCTGATCGGCGTGGCGATTCCCGGCGGCGCGCTCTTCCTTTTCTGCCTGTGGCGGCGCGATTTCCGCCTGTGGCGTGGTATGCACTGGTTTTCGGGACTCTTGATCTTCTTCGCGCTCACGGCGCCGTGGTTCGTGCTGGTGTCCTTGCGCAACCCCGGTTTCGCGGAATTTTTTTTCATCCATGAGCATTTCGCGCGCTACCTGACCACATCGCATCGGCGCGAAGGCGACTGGTGGTACTACATCCCGTGGCTATTGCTCGGCATGTTGCCGTGGACGCTCGCGCTACCCTGGCTGTTTCGCGCGCCGCGTTCCGCCGAGGGCGCGCGCACGATCGAGGCCCATCGCCTGTTGGTCGTCTGGTCGGTATTCATTTTCGTCTTTTTCAGTTACTCGGGTTCGAAGCTGCCGTCGTACATCCTGCCGATCTTCCCCGCGCTCGCCTTGTTGACCACGTTGCGCCTGCGCGAGGCGCGGCCCGCCGCGCTGGGCTGGTTTCTGCTGGCGCCAGCGCTGTTGTGGGCGCTGGCGCTGGCGGCATCGACGCAAACCGATCGGCTGGCCATGCCCAACACGCCCGCCGAAATGCTCGATCCCATCATCCACGCGGTGCGCTGGGGCGCGCTGATTTTCCTGGCCGGCGCCCTGTCGAGCCTGTGTGCCCTGCACAAAAAGCGCGTGACTGCGGCCATCGTGAGTCTCGCGTTCGGGCATTTTCTCGCGACCATCCTGCTCATCCAGTCATACGACCATTACGGCCAACTCAGGAGCGCCGACAACATCGCACGCGCGCTCACGCCGCTGATTGGCCCCGAGACGCCGGTATTTTCGGTGGACGCCTATGACCAGACGCTACCCTTCTACCTGCGCCGCAATGTCACGCTGGTCGTGTACGAGGATGAGTTTGCTTTTGGCCAGGCGCAGGAGCCAGAACGCTGGGTGCATAGCCTTGACGATTTCGTCAAGCAGTGGAACGCCCTGCCCCAGGCTGCGGCTTACCTGAGTCCATCAATCTGGACCGCGCTGAGTCAGCGCGGCCTGCCCATGCACATCGTCTATCAGGATCCGCGCCGCCTCGTGGTGGTGAAGGATGAAAGTTCGCGCCACCCCGAGTAGCGCGCATCTCCAGCGCGGTTTTTGTTCACGTGCCTACATTGGTGCGGGAATGAGCCAGGCCTGCCATTTTTTCCCCTCGTCTTCCCACGGATAGCGTTTCTCGCTCACTTGTGGCGTCGCGGCGGCGAGACTGGGCGGCAGTTCGTCGCGGTATTTGCCGTAAATCAGCAGCAGCTTTTGCCGCGGCCCCGGTTCCGCATAGTCAAGCAAGGCTGCGGGATCTCTGAGGACGGGAACCGGCGTCGGCAGATCGCCGTAGAACAAGATCCGCCCCCCCGGGTTTTCGCGGTAAACCGCGATGTCGGTATCAGGATGCGCGTGCAGCAGGGCCGCCACCTCCCGCCCGAAATCCGCCGTGGTACGAAAACCGTCGATCACGGGTTGCTGCAGGATGAAGAAGCTGCCGCACAACATCGCCGCGCCGGCAATGGCCGCGCGCAGGTTTTTTCCTTCTGGCTGCCCGCGCGCGCCGGCCAGAGTCATGGCGGCCAGCGCCAGGATGGCCGGCAAGGTCGTCGCCATCAGGATGTCATGCCACGACGCCACGCCAGCGAAATGGCCCACTTTCGGCCACAGGGCGATCAAGGGAGAGAGCAGCAACAGACTCGCGACCAGCGCCATCAGCGCGACGGTGTAGCGCAATACCCGGACGCCCGCGCCCGCCTGGAGATAGGCGCTCACGAGCAAGGCGCAATAGGGCAGCAAGGGCAGGATGTAGTAATTGCGCCGCGACCCGGAGAGGGTGAAAAAGGCAAATATCAGCACCAGTGCCGGCAACAGCCACTGACGCACCGCCCTGCCCTCGATCCGGCCGCGCAGCGCGGCGTAGAGGGCGGCAATGAACACCAGGGACCACGGAAACAGGTAATAGGGCAGCGCAATCAGGTAGGTGTAAATGGGGCCGGTATGATCGAAGGGCGCGACATAGCGCGTGATGTTCTCGCGCAGCACCAGACCCAGCCCGCTCGGCGCCTCTGCCGTCGGCCCGACGATGCCGCCTTGCGGCGCGAGCAGAAAGGGCAGGAAATACAGCGCGGCGGCGATGCCTGCTGCGCCAACGTGGTTCCAGCGCAGATGGGCGCGCCAGCGCTGCTCGCGCAGCAGATCGGGCAACAGCGCGAGCAGCGGCACGACGACGGCGGTCAACCCCTTGCATTGCGCGCCGATGCTGAGAATCAGGTAGAAAATCAGGTAGTCGAGAAAGCGCATGGCGTCGCGCCGACGCCAATACCAGCTTACCGCCAGGGTGCAGGCCGCGAGATTTTCCATGTCGGCTTCGCCGAGCCTGGCCCATTGCAGAAATCCGAAACAGGTGAGCAGCACCCATCCGGCGATGTGCCTGGCCTCCATGCCGACGACGCGCCCGGCCAGATCGCGCGTCGCCCACAAGACGATCAGTCCGGCGATGGCGCTCGGCACCCGCAGCGCCCACTCGTCGAGCGCGCCGCGCAGCAGCGCGAATGCCGCGATCAGCCAATAACTGAGCAAGGGTTTGTCGAAATACAGTTCGCTGTTCAATTGCGGATGAAAATAATCGCCGCTGGCGATCATTTCGCGCACGATCGCCAGCCAGCGATCCTCCGATTGCCAGGTCGCGGTAACGCCAAGCTGAAGAAACAACAAGGCCACGGCGCAGGCCCAGAACAGGGCGGCGTGGCGGGGGCGCGACGACAGCATCAACATTTTCCTTTTGCCTGGGGCGCCAGCAGCGCGATACCCAGGAGCGTCAGCAGCATGCCGAACAGGCGCGTGGCGCTCAGGGCGTCGTCGAAGCCCGGCAGCAACAGCGCGCCGAGATAGACCAGCGGATAACTGAGGCCGAGCAGCGGATAGGCGATGCTGAGCGGCAATTCGCCCAGCGCCCGCAGCCACAGCAGCATCGAGGCCGCGTAACAGGCCAGTCCGAGCGCCAGGGCGATCAGCGCCGGGCCGTGCGCCGTCAGCGTCGCCAACGACAGCGCGGCGGCGATGTCATGCAGATCGGTGGCGGCGCGCTTGAGCGCCAGTTGCGCGACGCTGACCAGCAGCACGCTGGCCGCCGCATGGGCAAGGCCGGGGCGCAGAAAGCCATCCGTGTGCGGCACAGGGTTCAACTCCGTCCGATCAGCAATATGCCGGCGCAGACCAGCAGCGCGCCGAGCCAGCCGCGCGCCGGCAGGCGCTCGCCAAACAGCCCGATGGCGGCGAGCGGCACCAGCAGATAATTGACGCCGAGCAGCGCATAGGCTTTGCTGATCTCGAAGCTCGCCAGCGCCACCAGCCACAGCGCCATTGCGCCGGCCAGACAGAGCAGCGCCAGCCAGAAATCGGCGGCGCGCAGATAGCAGGAGAGGCCCGCCGCCGCGCCGGAACGCAGCGCCACGCGCTTTTGCAGCAATTGCCCGGCGACTGTCAACACGATCGTCCCCGCGATGGCGAACCAGGGGTTCATGCCGCGCCGCCCTGCAAGGCCAGCCAGCCTTCGCGCCCCGGCAGTTCGCCGCGCGCCAGCGCGCAGGGCGGCAATTCGCCGAGATCGAGATCGCCGAGCGGCAAAAAGCGGATATGGCGCTCGCGGGCGAGATGGAGCAGTTCGTCGAAACGTTCACGCAACGCGATGCCTTCGACTTCCGCATGGATGGTGTAGACGTTGAGCCGCCCCGGCGTCATGCAATCGAGAATGCGGGCGTTGTAATTGGCATCCGTCACGCCATCCTGGCCGATCATCTCGTCATAGGTCGGCAGCGTGACCGG
>WQUQ01000206.1 GCA_009782025.1 Desulfobulbus sp.
GTCTTGCCGACCCCGGTCGGCCCGACCAGGGCGTAGACGCCGCCGCGGATGACGATGTCGGCTTCGCTGCCGGCGGTCAGCAGCGAACGGTCGGTGGCGCCCTTGACCCAGGCCGCGGCCTGGACGCGATCCATGGCCGACGGCAGATCGGTCAGCAAATCACGGGCGAAGTGGGGCGAGAAGCCGGCATCGAGCATCTGGCGCAGAATCTCGGTCTTGACCGGGGCCGCGCGGGCGGTTTCGCCCCAGGCGAAGCCGGCCAGATGTTGCTCGACGATTTTGCGCAGCGAGCGGATCTCGTCCATGACCTCCAGCGGCACCACTTCGGCGGCCCGGCGCGGCAAATCGGCCGGCGCTGCGGGGGTGGCGGCGGGCGGCGTCAGCGGTATCGCCGGACGAGCGGCCTCGAAATTGCGCAACGCACCCGTCCGGGGAATGCCGGCATTGACCGTGCCGGCGGGGCGGGAAAAAGACGTTGCGGGCGTCGGGGCGGCGGCGGGCCGTTGTGCGGCGGCCGGCTGCAAGCCGGGAATGGCGTGCCGGGGGGCGGCCGCCTGGGCGCGGGCGGCGCTGAGCGAAACGCGGTAATCGTCATCGTCGCCATCGGCCAGCAGCGGCCGGCGCTCGGGCGGCGGCGCGTCGGCCACCGTCGTCGGCGCGATCATCGCCATGTCGCGGGCGGCGATGGCCATGATTTCGACGCCGCCGGGAACGCCCCGGTTGGACAGGATGATGGCGTCGTTGCCGAGCGTTTCCTTGACTTTGCGCAGGGCGTCGCGCGGGTTGGCGGCGATGAATTTTCTGACGTTCATGATTTACCCCCGATGACCGAGGTCACCTTGATGATGCGATTTTCTGGAACTTCGTTATGCGCCAGCACCTTCAACTGCGGCACGGAGCGGCGCAGGAAACGGGACAGCAAGAGGCGCAGGCTGCTCGGCACCAGCAGCGCCGCCGGCAGGCCGAGGCTTTCCTGGCGCTGGGCGGCGGCGCCCGCTTCGCGCACCAGCGTGTCGGCCAGACCCGGCTCGAAGCTGGTGTTTTCGCTGCCGCCGGCGACGGCTTGCGTCAGCAGGCGCTCCAGCGCCGGATCGAGCGACATGACCTGCATCTCGCCATTGCCGGGGAACAGTTGCTGGACGATGGCGCGGCCCAGCGCGTTGCGCACCTGGACGAGCAGGTCGTCGGCGTTCTGGGTGCGGCCGGCCTGATCGGCGACGGTTTCGATGATGGTGCGCATGTCGCGGATCGGCACGCCTTCGTCGAGCAGGCCCTGCAAGACTTTCTGCAAGGTGCCCAGCGGCAGCGCCTTGGGCACCAGGTCTTCGACCAGCTTGGGCATTTCCTTGCCCAGATGGTCGAGCAATTGCTGCACTTCCTGCCGGCCGAGCAGTTCGCCGGCATGGGTCAGGATCAGATGGTTCAAATGGGTGGCGATCACGGTCGAGGCGTCGACCACGGTATAGCCGTAAGCCTGCGCCTTGTCGCGCTGGCCGGCGTCGATCCACACCGCCGGCAGGCCGAAGGCCGGATCGACGGTGGTCGTGCCGCTCAACGTGCCGGCGACGCGGCCGGGATTGATCGCCAGAAACTGGCCGGCATGGGCTTCGCCAGCGCCGACTTCGACGCCCTTGAGCAGAATGCGGTAGGCGTTCGGCTTCAATTCGAGGTTGTCGCGGATATGTACCGGCGACACCAGGAAACCGACTTCCTGGGCGAATTTCTTGCGGATGCCGCGAATGCGCCGCAGCAATTCGCCATCCTGCGCTTTATCCACCAGCGGGATCAGGCGATAACCGACTTCCAGGCCGAGCACGTCGAGCGGCGCGACGTCGCCCCAACTGGCCTCGACCGCTTCCGCCACCGGCGTCGGCGCGACCGCGACCGGCGGCGTGGCGACCAGACGTTGCTCGCGCTGTCCCATGCGCCAGGCCAGGTAGCCGGTGGTGCTGGCCAGCAGCAGGAAAACCAGGTTCGGCATGCCCGGAATGAGGCCGAGAATGCCGATGATGGCAGCCGTGATAGCCATCGCCCGCGGGTTGCGGAACATCTGCCCGAGCACCTGCTGGCCGACATCGCGGTCGTCGGAAACGCGGGTCACCACCAGGCCGGCGGCAATCGAGATGATGAGGCCGGGAATCTGGGCCACCAGGCCATCGCCGATGGTCAGCAGGGTATAGGTCTGGGCGGCGACGGCAAAATCCATGTCGTGCTGGAACAGACCGATGAACAGGCCGCCGACGACGTTGAGCAGCATGATGACGATGCCGGCGATGGCGTCGCCGCGGACGAATTTGGAAGCGCCGTCCATCGAGCCGTAGAACTCGGATTCGCGGGCGACATCCTGGCGGCGCTGCCGCGCCTCGTCCTCGCCGATCAGGCCGGCGTTGAGGTCGGCGTCGATGGCCATCTGCTTGCCGGGCATCGCATCGAGGGTGAAGCGAGCGGACACTTCGGCCACGCGGCCCGCGCCCTTGGTAATCACCACGAAGTTGATGACCACCAGGATCATGAACACGATGATGCCGACCGCGAAATTGCCGCCGACCAGAAAATGGCCAAACGCCTCGATCACCTTGCCGGCGGCGGCCGGGCCGGTATGCCCCTCGATCAGCACGACGCGGGTCGACGCCACGTTGAGCGACAGGCGCAATAGCGTGGTCACCAGCAGCACGGTCGGGAAAACGGAAAAATCCAGGGTCTTCTGGGTATTGATGGCGACCAGCAAGACCAGCACCGAAATGGCGATATTGAAGGTGAAGAACAGGTCGAGGACGAAGGCCGGCAGCGGCAGCACCATCATCGACAGGATCATCATGATGAGCATCGGCGCCGCCAACTGGGTGACGTTCAACCGTCCGAGCAGGTTTTGCATGGACAGCGAGGAAGACGATGTCGCCATTTACGCAGCCTCCGGAACCAGTTCGGGCGGCACCGGCAAATCGCGCGGCGGCGTCGGATACGCGCCGCCTGCCTGACGCCAGCCGGCCAACTGGTAGACATAAGCGAGCACCTCGGCCACGGCGCTGTACAGGGCGGCGGGAATTTCGCCGTCGAGTTCGGCATGCTTGTTCAAAGCCCGCGCCAGAGGCGGCGCTTCGAGTATCGGCACGCCGTGCTGGGCGGCGATTTCACGAATCTTCAAGGCAATCGCCCCGACCCCCTTGGCCACCACCTTCGGCGCATTCATGCCCGTTTTGTAGGACAGGGCGACGGCAAAATGCGTCGGGTTGGTGACGATCACATTGGCCTCCGGCACCGCCGCCATCATGCGCTTGCGGGCAGCCTGCATCTGGATGCTGCGGATGCGCCCCTTGACGTGCGGGTCGCCCATCATTTCCTTCATCTCGCGCCGCACTTCGTCCTTGCTCATCTTCAATTTGTGGAAGTATTGCCAAAGCTGGAACGGCACATCGGCCACCACCACCAGCGCCAGCGCCGACACCAGAATCAGGAAGCAGAAAGAAACCAGGCGGCCGGCATGTGACAGCGCCACATCCGGCGACTCGGTCAGCAGACCGAAGATTTCCTGGCGCGAATGCCAGATCAGCAGCACCGCGACGCCGCCGACCAGACCCGCCTTGAGCACCGCCTTGGCGAGTTCCATCAAGCTGTTCCACGAGAACATCCGGCCGATGCCGGAGAGCGGATTGATGCGTTTGGGATCGGGCATCATGGCCTGCGGCGAGAACACCCAGGCATTGAGAAAAAAGGGCGGCAACAGCGCCGCCAGCATGAGCACGCCCATCAGCGGCAGAAAAACAAAGAAGGCATCGCCAAACACCGAACCGAGGTGCGCTATCAGCAAGCCGGGGTTGTGCGCCAGTTCGCTGTCGATGGTGAAAGCCTCGCGCCCGATCGCCACCGAGCGCCGGACGAACCAGCCGCCCAGCATCCAGATGGCGGCGGCGGAGGTCATCAAAACCAGAAACGTACCGAGTTCGCGCGAATGAGGCACCTGGCCTTTCTCCCGCGCCTGCTCGATTCGCCTCTCGGTAGGCTCCTCAGTTTTCTCGAGATCGCTCTCTTCCGCCATGACCATCTTCTGGGATTGATGGAGGCATTATAGGAAAAAACCAAGAAAATTAAATAGGTACGAGTGTTTTTTTAGCTGGTTTATGAAGTGTTGCCCACAAGCTCATGACAACATGGTTAACCTGCAAAAAAGAAGAGGGGCAAGCCCCTCTCTTCTTATTCGTTAGCGAAAAATACGAATCAGGCGGCAATCAGCGCCCGCAAGCCGGCAGCCATGTCGGGATGCTGGCCGAGATCGGCCAACAGTTCCTTCATGTCGAGAATCAGCACGATCTGCCCGTTGGATAGCGTCGTGACGCCGGCCACGCCCTTCGGACGGAAATCCT
>WQUQ01000207.1 GCA_009782025.1 Desulfobulbus sp.
GGACGGCGCGCATGAACACGCCGCGTTGCGCGCGCGAAGCCATCGGCCATGTGTTCGCCGAGGCCGCCACGGAGGCGCGCGACTATTTCAAGGTGGAGGCAGATGGCTCGTTTGCCATCGACGTGGCGTGGATGCAGGCCGTGAGGCGGATCAGCGCGGCGGATTGAGCGGCCTTCACTCCAAGGTTGGATCAACTCGGCCTGTGGAGATGAGTCACCACCGAGCAGGTGGCTCCAAGAATGAGGGGCCGCGTTAGCGACCCCGACCAGCCGCTTTGAGCGGCTCACAATTGAATGCCCCCGGCTCTGCCGGGGGATGGTTACTCGCAACAATCGCAACAAAGCCGCTTGGGCCACAGGCGGCGGTCGGCGCCCGGTTCGCCGACGCCGATCAGGCGGTCGGCAGCATAGACGCGAATCTTGCCGCTCAGATGGGGCGGCAGGTCGACCGGGTTGCCGTGGCTGAAGCGATCCGCCGCCGGTTCATCGAGATCGACGCGCGGTAGCGAGCGCAGCAAGGCGTCGACGGGCTGGAGGCGCTGCTGCCGTTCGGCCTCGGTCAGCGTCGCCAGTTCGGCGAGCGTGACGGCGCCGGTGAGATCGAGGTCGCCGACGGCGGTTCGCCGCAAGGTGGTGAGATGCGCGCCACAGCCGAGCATCTGGCCGAGATCGGCGGCCAGCGTGCGGATATAGGTGCCTTTGCTGCATCGCACGCGCAAGGTCAGCGATGTACCGTCAAGGCCCAGCCAGTCGAGCGCATGAATGGTCACGGTGCGCGCCTCGCGCGTCACTTCGATGCCCTGCCGGGCCAGTTCATAGAGCGGCCGGCCCTGATGCTTGAGCGCCGAGTGCATGGGCGGCACTTGTTGGATATCACCCATGAAGCGCGGCAACGCCTGGCGGATGGCGGCTTCATCCACCGTCATCGGCGCGGTGGCCACCACCTGTCCCTCGGCATCGCCGGAATCGGTCGTCACGCCCAACTGGAGAACCGCCTCGTAGGTTTTGTCGGCATTGAGCAGATCGGCGGAAAACTTGGTCGCTTCGCCAAAACACAAGGGCAACAGGCCCGTTGCCGCCGGATCGAGGGTGCCGGTATGGCCGCCCTTGGCCGCCGAGAACAAGCGCCGCGCCTTCTGTAGCGCGTCGTTGGAAGTCAGCCCGAGCGGCTTGTCGAGCAGCAAGACGCCGTCGATCTGTTGCCAGATGCGTTTGGGTCGCGCTGTTTTATCAGTAGTCATCATCTTCAAGTTTCAATACAGAATGCGGAGCCACGGGTCGTGGCGTGTGGCAGTTAAAATGGCGCCATTATTTCATTGTCACATCGGAGGCGGGGATGTCCGTTGCCATGAATTTGAAACGCTTCATCTTGTTGTGCGCCATGCTGCTCGCCGCCTGTGGCCGCTCCGATCCACAAGCCGCGCTCAATACCGCCGCCAGGAACCTGCAAACCGCGCTGGAAAACAAGGATGCCGGTGCGGTCATGGCGCTGCTCCACCCCGATTTCACGGCGCAGCAACCGGAAGACAATCGTGAATGGGCAAAACGCACGATGACCTTGATGTTTCTGCGCCACAAGAACATCCAGATCATCGCCTTGTCGCAACACAGCCAGATCGATCCGCAGGTATCGAGCCGCGCCTTCACCGACGCCGAGGTCGCGTTGACCGGGGCCGCGGGGCTGATTCCCGATAGCGCCGCGCATTACCGCGTCAGGCTCGAATGGAGCTGGCTCGACCAGCAGTGGAAATTGATCCGTTTGCAGTGGGAGTGAACGCCTGTTGCATCCCAACGCCTGTTGCATCCCTTAAAATAATCCTGTTTTTCTATCGTTTAACCTTCTTGTTGGAGCAATCATGTCCAAGAAACTTGGCGCGGAATTTTTCGGTACCTTCTGGCTTGTCTTTGGCGGCTGCGGCAGCGCCTTGCTGGCGGCGGGAGTTGATCTGGGTATCGGTTACGTTGGCGTTTCGCTGGCCTTTGGCCTGACCGTGCTGACCATGGCCTACGCCGTTGGCGGCATTTCGGGTGGCCATTTCAATCCGGCCGTTTCGCTCGGCCTCGCCGTCGCCGGGCGCTTCAGTTGGAGCGAACTGGTTCCCTACTGGATCGCTCAGGTGCTCGGCGGCATCGTCGCTGCCGCGGTTCTCTATCTGGTCGTCACGGGCAAGAGCGGTTTCGTGATTACCAACTTTGCCGCCAACGGTTATGGCGACCTTTCACCCGAGCACTACGGATTGCTGGCCGCAGCGGTGATCGAGATCGTGCTGACGGCTTTTTTCCTGATCGTCATTCTCGGCGCAACGGCCAGGACCGCGCCCGCCGGTTTCGGCCCGCTGGCCATCGGCCTGGCGCTGACGCTGATCCACCTGATCTCGATTCCGGTCACCAATACCTCGGTCAATCCGGCTCGTTCGACGGCCGTCGCCTTCTTCGCCCAGACCGATGCTCTCGGCCAGTTGTGGCTGTTCTGGGTCGCTCCGCTGATCGGCGGCGCGCTCGGCGCGTTGATCTGGAAGACGTTGATCGAACCGAAGGAATAGGCGGTGGTAGGGCGGGTCTTGACCCGCCGATCCAGTATCAAATTTGATTTTGAATCGGCGGGTTGAAATCCGCCCTGTGTTTCTTCAGCGTCGCAGTATTGATGCGAAGTGAATCAAAGCAGATTGAGCAAGCTGTCGAGGCCGCCGAAGTTGATGGCCACGTCGGCCTTGGCGCGCGTCGCCGGCTTGGCGCGGTAGGCGACGGAAAGGCCGGCCTCGGCCAGCATCGGCAGGTCGTTGGCGCCGTCGCCGACGGCGATGACCTGATCCCGGCGCAAGCCCAGTTCGTCGCGCAGGCGGCTCAGGTGGCGGGCCTTGGCGGCGGCATCGACGATGTCGCCGACGATGCGGCCGGTGAGCTTGCCGCCGGAAATTTCCAGTTGGTTCGAGGTGGCGAAATCGAAGCCCAGTTCGATGCGCAGGCGCTCGGTGAAGTAGGTGAAGCCGCCGGAGAGGATGGCCGTGCGCAAGCCGGCGGCCTGGGTGGCGGCGAGCAATTCCCGCGCGCCTTGGGAAAACGCCAGGCGCTCGTCGTACACGCGGGCCAGCACCCGGGCATCGAGGCCGGCCAGCAACGCCAGACGGCGGGAGAGGCTTTCGCGGTAGTCCAGTTCGCCGCGCATTGCGGCTTCGGTGACGGTTGAAACTTCCGCTTTCTTGCCGGCGAAGTCGGCCAGTTCGTCGATGCATTCGATGGTAATCAGCGTCGAATCCATGTCGAAGCAGATCAGGCCGAAATCGGTCAGCTTCCTGCCCGGTTCGATGAAGGCCCAGTCGAGCTTCTCGGCTTCGATGAGCGGCGCCAGCGCGGCGAATTCCGGGGTGCGACGGGCATCGCGCAGGCGGACGACCTGCGGCAGGTAAGGTTCGATCGCCGCAGCGCCGGTGGCGGCGACGATGCGCTCGAGCAGGAAGGTGGGCAGGGCGCCGCCCTGGATAATCAGGTTCATGGTTTGAATGTAGGGCGAGGCTTGCCCCGCCGGGCAAAAAATCAAATTTCGATGTTGGATCGGCGGGTTGAAACCCTCTACAGCCCGCGCGCCCGGCGGGCGGTGACGGGTTCGCCGCCAATGCCCCAGTTGTCGGTATCCACCTCGTCGATGACGACGACCGTGGTGTTCGGGTTCTTGCCGAGCACATCGACCAGCAATTGCGTCGCGCCCTGGATCAGGCGCGCCTTTTGTTCCGGGGTCGCGCCTTCTTTGGTGATCTTGATATTGACGTAGGGCATGGGGGTTTCCAGTCGGCGGTTGCTTGTTCAGGACATGCGTTCCGGCAGCACGTCGCGCAGCAGGGTAGCGGCGTCGCGGATCATTTTTTCGGTGGTGTTCCAGTCGACACAGCCGTCGGTGACCGAACAGCCGTATTTGAGCTGCGACAGATCCGCCGGAATCCGCTGGTTGCCGGCCTCGATATTGGATTCGATCATCAGGCCGAGCAGCGACTTGTTGCCGTTGCGGATTTGGTTGACCACGTCGGCCATGACCAGCGGTTGCAGTTCCGGCTTCTTGTAGCTGTTGGCATGCGAGCAGTCGACGACGATGTTCGCCGGGAGCCTGGCTTTGGCGATGGTTTCCTCGGCGATGGCGACTGCCACGGCATCGTAGTTGGGCGCATCGTCGCCGCCGCGCAGCACGATATGGCCGTAGGCGTTGCCGGTGGTGCGGACGATGGTGACGCGACCATCGGAATTCAGGCCGAGAAAGGAATGCGGATTGGAAGCCGAGAGGATGGCGTTGATGGCCACCGCCAGATCGCCGCTGGTGGCGTTCTTGAAGCCGACCGGCGTCGACAGCCCGGAGG
>WQUQ01000208.1 GCA_009782025.1 Desulfobulbus sp.
TTTCGCAATAGAAACTGAAATAATTTTACCTCGATAGCCTATATAAATCTGGATTTGTCTGGTTTTAACTATTCAAGTTTTTAATGGAAATTGGAATAAGCATTTGAACCGAACTCGCTCTAATTTGAACGGGCGTCGAGCAGTTGCTTCAGGAAGTTGACCGGAATCGCATAGCTGATGCCTGAAGGCTGGCTCAGGGCCGATTCCTTGCTGCCTTTGATGAGAACCATGTTGATGATGCCGATCACCTGGCCGCTGGCGGCGTCGAAAACCGGGCTGCCGCTGTTGCCGGGATAGGCGGTGGCGTCGAGTTGAAAAATATCGAACACGCCGCGCCTGATTTGGCGGATGGCTTTTTCGTTCAATTGCCGGGCGACATTGCCGGGCAGGGCGATCGGGGTGATCGAGGCGATCATGCCGTGATGGGTGACGGGCGAGAAGCCGAGCGCGCCGCCGATGGGAAAGCCGGTAAAACCGACCATCTGGCCTTCATGTGCGGCATCCGAGTCGCTCAATTCGACGGTCGGCAGGGGTGCGCCCTCGAAGCGCAGGACGGCCAGATCGTGCTCCGGGTCGCGGCTGACGACGCGCGCCGGGCGCAACTGCGGCTGGCCGTTGGCGTCATGAGTGCGAACGACCAGAACCGGAGCGTCCGGCCCGCTATCTCCGACAACGACATGAGCATTGGTGGCGGCCAGATTGCCGTCGGCGACGACGAAGCCGGTGCCGCGCATGGCGAATTGCGGGCTGGCCAGCTTCTGGTAAGTGCCGACGACGACAATGGCGGGTTTGACGCGGGCAATGCTGGCGCTCATGTCAGCGGCTACTGCCGGCAACGCGATGACCAGGGCCAGCAGTGAGGCGGCGGTCAGGCGCAGGATTTTTTTCACATCAATCGCCGGGCGGTGAGTTTCGGCAATTCCGGCGAAGGTTCGGTAATGGCCGGATTGAAGGGGTGTTCTTCACGCTTGAAAATTTCGCGGATGCGTTGCACGTAGCCCCGGGTTTCCGGGTAGGGCGGAATGCCGCCGTAGCGATCGACGGCCTTTTCGCCGGCATTGTAGGCCGCCGCGACCAGCGCCACGTCGCCCCGGAAATAGGCCAGCAGCCAGCGCAGGTAAGAGAGGCCGCCGCGGATATTCTGCTCGGGGTCGAAGGGCTTCTGTACGTTGAAACGCTCGGCGGTTTCGGGAATCAACTGCATCAGCCCCTGGGCATTTTTCGCCGAGACGGCCTGTGAATTGAAATTGGATTCGGCGCGGATGATGGCCATCGCCAGGCGCGGATAGACGCCGTATTCCGGCGCCAGCTTGAGCACCAGATCCAGGATCTTGCGCTGTTCCGGCTCGGCCCGCGCGACGATGTCCTGGCCGTTGGCGTCGAACAGGCATTCCGGCGGCTTCTCCGACGGTTCGCCGACTTGTCGCAACATCCGGGCGGACAAGGCGTCGCCCTGCCTGGCCGCCATGGTGAAAAACCAGGCGGCGGTCGCATCGTCACGTGGCAGGTCGTGGCCGTTGGCGTACATCCAGCCGAGGTTGTACTGGGCGACCACATCGCCCTGCCGGGCCGCTTCGCAGTACAGCTCGGCCGCCTTGTCCGGATCGCGCGGCACGCCATCGCCATGCTCGTATTGCGCGGCTTGCTGGCGTAGGGCCGTTGCCTTGTCGGCGCTGGCCGGGTCGGCCGCAGCCGGGCGCGCGCAAACCCCTGCCACGGCCAGGATAGCCAGCATCCCGGTCAGCGAGGAGATGGCGTGACGACCCGCGCGCGACATGGCTGCTCCTTACAAACGCCAGAAATTGATGCCGGCCTTGGCGAAAGCGCCAGGCTCGAACAGGCTCTTGACATCGATAACGACTCCGTCCTTTTTGAGTTTAGACAGGAAATCGGCCGTCGCCCGCTCCTTGAATTCCCGGTGACCGACGGCGGCGACGATGGCGGCCGAATTCGGCAGCTCATCCCAGGCGATCAGATCGACGCCGTACTCATGGCGGGCTTCGGCCGGGTCGGCAACCGGGTCGTGGACGACGACGCGCGCGCCGTAGGATTCTAGTTCGCGGATCACGTCGATGACGCGGGAATTGCGCAGATCCGGGCAATCTTCCTTGAAGGTCAGGCCGAGCACGATGATCGGGCAATCCTTGACCGGGTGGCCGTTCTTGACCATCTGCTTGATCGTCTGCTCGGCGATGAATTTACCCATGCCGTCGTTGATGCGCCGGCCGGCGAGGATGACCTCGGGGTGGTAGCCCAGTTTTTGCGCCTTGTGCGTCAGGTAATAGGGGTCGACGCCGATGCAGTGGCCGCCGACCAGACCGGGGCGGAAGGGGAGGAAATTCCACTTGGTGCCGGCCGCTTGCAGGACTTCGAGGGTGTCGATGCCCATCTTGTCGAAAATGATCGCCAGTTCATTCATCAGCGCGATGTTCAGGTCGCGCTGGGTATTTTCGATGACCTTGGCGGCTTCGGCGACCATGATGCTGGAAGCCGGGTAGACGCCGGCAGTGATGACGCTGCCGTAAATTTTCTGAACCGTGGCGAGGGTTTCCGGGGTGTCGCCGGAAACCACCTTGAGAATCTTGGTGACCGTGCGTTCCTTGTCGCCGGGGTTGATGCGTTCCGGCGAGTAGCCGACGAAAAAGTCCTTTTTCCAGGTCTTGCCCGATTCGCGCTCGATGATCGGAATGCAGACCTCTTCGGTGGCGCCGGGATAAACCGTGGATTCAAAGACGACGATGGCGCCCTGCTTCAAATTGCGGCCGACCGAAATCGAGGAGCCGACCAGCGGGGTGAAGTCGGGCTGGTGGGCGTCGTCGACCGGAGTCGGGACGGCGACGATGACGAAATCGGCTTCTCTCAGGGCGGCCGGATCGGTGCCCAGTTCCAGCCGGGTGGCGGCTTTCAGATCGGCGCTGCTGACTTCGCCGGTGGGGTCGACGTGCTGTTTGTAGGCGGCGACCTTCTCGGCCGACAGATCGAAACCGATGGTTCGGTATTTTTTGCCGAATTCAACGGCCAGCGGCAAGCCAACGTAACCGAGACCGACGACTGCAATGGTTGTCATGTGTTTTCCTTCATGAAATGGAATTGAATGATGGGCGGATTTTTCTATTGACCAGGCAATCAAGCATTGAACATCCCCGCTATGTCATGCTGCGCGTAGTCGCAGCATCCATGCGGCTCGTGGATTCTGCGACTACGCTTCGCTCCGCGCAGAATGACAACACTTAATTGCCGGATCAATAGAGTTCCTTCAGCAGACGGGCGACCTCGGCTTGCAGGGGGAATTTTTCGCCCAGCTTGGCGAGGGCGTCGAGTTCCTTGCGTGCGGCGTCCTTCTGGCCGCTCTTGATGAGTACCCTGGCCAGATTCAGGTGAATCGCGGCATTTTGCGGCGCCAGTTCATGCGCTTTGCGCAACAGGTCGACGGCTTTGGGGAGTTCGCCGTGATCGGCCAGCAGCATGCCCAGCGTGTCCATGAAGGGCGGTTGATTCGGCGCCAGTTGGTTGGCCTTTTCGGCGTAAGCGAGGGCCTGCGGCGATTTCAACTGGCCTAAGACCCAGGCCAGATTGTTGAGCGCCAGCGGGTTGTTCGGCTGGATGTCGAGGACGATCTGATAGAGCCGCACGGCTTCGCCGTAATCCTTCCTGGCGGTGGCGAGGTCGCCCTGGTACAGGCGTATGCCAACATCCTTGGGATGCGCCTGGTTCCAGGTCGCCGCCCAGCGCTCGGCTTCGGCCTTGTCGCCGGAAGCAGTGAGGATGCCGTGCAGCCTGACGGCCAGTTCGGACGAGGGTTGCAGCTTGATGGCGCGGCGATAGGCGGCAATTGCCTCGGGCCAGGCCTTGAGCGTGAGGCGGATGTCGCCTTCGAGCGCGTGGCCGACGGCCTCGTTGGGGCGCTGCTGCTGGATCTGGCGAGCGATGGCCAGCGCGTCGCTGGTTCTTTGCTCGTCGACTGCGATGAGAATCTGGGCGCGCTGGGCTTCCAGCAGATCGGGTTTGATTTCCAGCGCTTTTTGCAGATGCCTGGCGGCTTCCTGGCGATTTTTCGCCTGCATCTGGATTTCCGCCATGCGCATCTCGGCCAGCGGCGACGCCGGTTGCAGCCCGGCCAGCTTGCCGTAAGTGGCCAGCGCCTGGTTGGTTTCACCCGCCAGTTGTTGCGTGCGCCCCAGCGCATCGAGTAACTCGGGACTGTCGGGCAGCGCGGCGACGGCTTCATTGGCCACGGTGAGCGCCTTTTTGTTGTCCTTGGCTTGCAGGTGGAAGCGGATCAGGGCCAGGCGCGGCGCGCTATCCTGCGGATTGGCCTTGATCGCCTTGGCGATCAG
>WQUQ01000209.1 GCA_009782025.1 Desulfobulbus sp.
CCCAGGGTGATGGCGTATTCGCGGCGGATGCGGCTGCCTTCGACCTTGCCCCAGCCGACGGCTTCCAGCATGGGGGCGATATGATCGGCGCGGGTTTCGGCTTCGTTTTTGCTCATTGCATCGCTGTCGTCCCCATTGGCCCTGGCCATTTACCGCCGCAACTTGGCAAACGCCGCCGCCATGGCGTTGCCGGCGGGCGGCGGGGCGTTGTGGCGGGTTTGCTGGCGCGATAACGGCGCGCCGCGCGGGTTGCCGGCGTCGGCGGCGCTGCGGCCTTTGCCGGGTTCGTCAGAGAGGCGTAGCGTCAGCGCGATGCGCTGGCGGGCGAGGTCGACTTCCAGCACCTTGACCTTGACCACCTGACCGGCCTTGACGACGTCGTGCGGGTCCTTGACGAAGGTGTTGGAGAGCGCCGAGACATGCACCAGGCCGTCCTGATGCACGCCGATGTCGACGAAAGCGCCGAAGGCGGCGACATTGGTGACGACGCCTTCGAGGATCATGCCGGGCTGCAAATCCTTGACCTCGGTGACGCCGTCGGCAAAGGTCGCGGTCTTGAATTCCGGGCGCGGGTCGCGGCCGGGTTTTTCCAGTTCGCGGAAGATG
The DNA here is from genome assembly GCA_009782025.1 of Desulfobulbus sp. Classification (GTDB taxonomy): domain Bacteria; phylum Pseudomonadota; class Gammaproteobacteria; order Burkholderiales; family Rhodocyclaceae; genus Azonexus. Next base: position 607 of record WQUQ01000209.1, read on the forward strand.
TCCTGCACCGTCGGCAGGCCGAAGCGCTCGTCGGTGTACCGGGCGGCGTCGAGGCTCTTCAAGGCGCGGCTGTCGCCGAGGATGTCCTTGATCGGGCGCTTCAGGTCGACGACGATTTTTTCGACCAGCGGATAGGCTTCCGGGTGCACCGAGGAGGCGTCGAGCGGGTTGTCGCCGTGGGCGATGCGCAGGAAACCGGCGGCCTGCTCGAAGGTTTTGTCGCCCAGGCGTGGCACTTTTTTGAGATCGGCGCGCGATTTGAAGGCGCCGTGCGCGTCGCGGTAGCCGACGATATTGGCGGCCAGCCCGGCATTCAGCCCGGAAATGCGGGTCAGGAGCGGGGCCGAGGCGGTGTTGACATCGACGCCGACGGCATTGACGCAATCCTCGACCACGGCATCGAGCGAGCGGGCGAGCCGGGTCTGCGATACATCGTGCTGGTACTGGCCGACGCCGATGGATTTTGGCTCGATCTTGACCAGTTCGGCCAGCGGGTCTTGCAGGCGGCGGGCAATCGATACCGCGCCGCGCAGCGACACGTCAAGCTCGGGGAATTCCCTGGCGGCGAGTTCCGAGGCGGAATAGACCGAAGCGCCGGCTTCCGAGACGACGATCTTGGTCAGTCGCGCCTCCGGGTAGCGCTGGATCACGTCCTGCACCAGCTTGTCGGTTTCGCGGCTGGCCGTGCCGTTGCCGATGGCGACTAGCGTGACGCCATGCTTCGCGGCCAGCCGGGCGATGGCGGCGATGCTGCCGGCCCAGTCGTTCTTCGGCTCGTGCGGGTAGATGGTGGCGGTGTCGAGCAGCTTGCCGGTGGCGTCCACCACGGCGAGCTTGCAGCCGGTGCGGATGCCGGGGTCGATGCCCATGGTCACATGCTGGCCGGCCGGGGCGGCGAGCAGCAAGTCCTTGAGATTCTTGCCGAAAATGCGGATGGCTTCTTCCTCGGCGCGCTCGCGCAATTCGCCCAGCAATTCGAGTTCGAGATGGGTGTAGACCTTGACTTTCCACGTCCAGCGCACGGTGTCGGCCAGCCATTTGTCGGCCGGGCGGTTCTGCGCCTTGATGCCGAAGCGGGCGGCGATGCGCTGCTCGCAGGGATTTTGGGTGAACTGCGGACCGGGTTTGACCGCCGCCTCGTTCAACTCGGAATCGAGCACCAGCGCCAGGTTCAAAAAGCCTTCGTTGCGCCCGCGCAAGAGCGCCAGCGCCCGGTGCGAGGGCATGGCGACGAGGCTTTCCGCGAAATCGAACCAGTCGCGGAATTTGGCCCCCTCGATTTCCTTGCCTTCGACCACGGTCGATTTGAGCAGGCCGTGTTCCTTCAGGTAATCGCGCAGGGTTTGCAGCAGTTGTGCGTCCTCGGCGAATTGTTCCATCAGAATCTGGCGCGCGCCGTCGAGCACGGCCTTGGCGTCGGCGAAGCCGGCTTCGGCGTTGAGGTAGCTTTCGGCCTCGATTTCCGGCGTCAGTTCGGGGTTTTCCAGCAACGCCAGCGCCAGCGGCTCGATGCCGGCCTCGCGGGCGATCTGCGCCTTGGTGCGGCGCTTTTGCTTGTACGGCAGGTAGAGGTCTTCCAGGCGCTGCTTGGTTTCGGCTTCCTCGATTTCGGCCTTGAGTTCCGGCGTCAGCTTGCCTTGCTCCTCGATGCTGGCCAGCACGGCGGCGCGGCGCTCTTCGAGTTCGCGCAGGTAGGAGAGACGCTCGGCCAGCGCGCGCAGTTGCGTGTCATCGAGTTCGCCGGTGACTTCCTTGCGGTAGCGGGCGATGAAGGGCACGGTGGCGCCTTCATCGAGCAGGGCGACGGCGGCCTGGATCTGGGCGGGGCGAACCTTGAGTTCAGCGGCGATGCGGTGTTCGATGGAGGCGAGCATGACGGGCGGTGTGGCAAAAAAGGGAGCGAATGATGCCTTGGTTGCGAAGTAAATTACAACTGCCGGGATATTGGTGTAGCATGGCCGGCACGCTTACCACATGAGAGGAGAAGATACATGAAAGTCACTACCTATCTGTTTGGTTCCATTGAAGTCGATCCCGATAAGATCATCACCTTTCCCAACGGCCTGGTCGCCTTCGAGAAATCCCAGCGCTACACGCTGATTCAGGAAGACCCGCAGGGCGCCAGTTTCACGCTGCAATCGCTCGACGAACCGAGCCTTGCCCTGCAAATCGTCGATCCGACCACTCTCGGTTTTCACTACGAACTGCATTTGAGCGACGCCGAAACGGCGCTGCTGAAAGCGCCGGCCGCCGAGGACGTGGCGGTGATGCAGGTGCTGTACAAGAAAGAAGTCGATGGCAAGGCCGTCATCGTTCCCAATCTGCGGGCGCCGCTGGTCATCAACCTGCGGGCGCGGGTCGGTTTGCAGAAAGTCATGGAAACCGTCCGCCCGAACGTCACGCTGTCGAATCTCGCCAGCGCTGTCTCCCTCTGAGGATCGGTCTGACGGCGGAAAACGCGGGGCTGCGGCTCCGCGTCGTCGTTTACAGCGGCGTCAGCATATCGCGGTAGCGGGCGGCGTTGGCCACGTAATGCGCCGCCGAGTCCTGTAGCCGGGCCACTTCTTCATCAGTCAACGGGCGCGCCACCTTGCCCGGATATGCTTCAGCCATGATATGATCCATCATGGCTGAAGTGAAGATTATCGATGAGTCCCATAAAATTTCCGACAAACGCGGGAATGGGAAGCTACGCCGGGAAATATGGGTTGATGAAGTCACCAGAAAGATCACCCGATACAATCTGGCCTACATCAATCACAACCTCCATGCTGGCGACAATGGGCGCGTGGTGGGTTACGACAATGCCCATGACGGCCATCATCGCCATCTCTTTGGCGTCGTGGAACCGATTGAGTTTGTTGGTTTCGAAGATATCGAAGAGCGCTTTGAACAGGACTGGATTGCGTTGAAGGACGGTAAATGACCAAGCTCACCATCAAGACTGCAAGCGAAGAGAATTTCTTCAAGCGCGGCCGCCAGTTAGCCAAGGCCGCAGATCGTGGCGAACCGCTACCCGATGAGCGCATCATCAGCTTTGAAGACCCCGCTGATGTGATGAAGCTGATTACAGCGGCTCGCTTGGCGCTGTTCCGTGCAGTCAAAGAGATGCCCGGTTCGATTACCCAGATTTCGGAACGGTTGCATCGAGATCGCAGCGCGGTGAAGCGCGATGTTGATGAACTGGCGCGGGCAGGATTGGTGACCATTGCTGACAAGGCGCTGCCGGGTCACGGACGGATGAAGGAAATCCGCGCGACCGCCAACCGGTTCAGCCTACAGGCCGAAGTGATTTAGACGGGGCTGCGGCCCCGCATCGTCGTTTACAGCGGCGTCAGCATATCGCGGTAGCGGGCGGCGTTGGCTACGTACTGCGCCGCCCCGGCCCGCAGCCGGGTCGCCTCCTCGGCGGTCAATTGGCGCACTACCTTGCCCGGCGAACCGACGATCAGCGAACGCTCGGGAAACACCTTGCCTTCCGGGATCAGGGTGTTGGCGCCGACGATGCTCTCCTTGCCGATCACCGCCCGGTTGAGAATCACCGATCCGATGCCGATCAGGCAGCCGTCGCCGACCGTGCAGCCATGCAGCATGACCAGGTGGCCGACGGTAACGCTGACGCCGATGTGCAGCGGCACGCCCTCGTCGGTATGCAGCACCGAACCATCCTGAATATTGCTGTTGTCGCCGATGTG
>WQUQ01000210.1 GCA_009782025.1 Desulfobulbus sp.
AGCGCGCCGACGCGGGCGTCATTGGCACGCAACAGGGCGAGTTCGGCGGCGATGTCGAAATCCGCTTCCTGCACCCGCACCGTCATTCAGATCACCTCGCGCGCTTCGAGAAAGCGCAAATTGGGGTATTTCTCTTTGACCATGTTGAGATAAACAGTGTTTGGCGCGAGATAGACCGGGTCGCCCGCGCCATCCTGGGCGACATTGGCGCTGTAGCGCTCGGAAAGCTGCTTCAGTTCGCCAGCGTCGCCCTGTATCCAGCGCGCCGTCGAGCAATTGTAGGAATCGAAAATGACCTGCACGCCGTATTCGTTTTCCAGGCGGCTCGCCACGACATCGAATTGCAGGGTGCCGACCGCGCCCAGAATCAGGTCGGCGCCGGCAAGGGGCCGGAACAACTGGGTTGCGCCTTCTTCGGCCAGTTGTTGCAGCCCTTTTTGCAATTGCTTGATTTTCAATGGATTGGCGATGCGCGCCAGGCGAAAATGCTCGGGCGCGAAAGAGGGGATGCCGGTAAAGCGCAAATCCTCGCCTTCGGTGAAGGTTTCGCCCAGGCGGATGGTGCCGTGGTTGGGAATGCCGATGATGTCGCCCGGCCAGGCTTCATCGGTGGTCGAGCGGTCGCGGGCCATGAAGGTGATGGCGTTGTTGACCGCCAGGAATTTACCTTCGGCCCCTTGTTTGATTTTCATGCCGCGCTCGAAGCGGCCCGAGCAGACGCGCAGGAAGGCGATCCGGTCGCGGTGCCGGGGGTCCATGTTGGCCTGGATCTTGAACACGAAGCCGGAAAATTTCGCCTCGTTCGGCATCACCTGGCGACTCACCGCCGACCGCGCCTTGGGCGGCGGCGACAGGTCGACGACGGCATCGAGCAGGCTCTGCACGCCAAAGTTGTTCACCGCCGACCCGAAAAACACCGGGCATTGCTTGCCGGCCAGATAAGACGCCGCCTCGAAGGGGTGCGAAGCGCCGCGCACCAGTTCGATGTCGGCGCGCAACTCGTCGGCCTGAGCGCCGATCAGTTCGTCGAGGCGCGGATTGCCGAGGCCGGGGATGATCTCCGCCGTGCCCTTCTCGGCCTGCGGATCGAAAAAGGCGATGCTGTCGTCGTAGAGGTGATAGACGCCGCGAAAGCGCTTGCCCATGCCGATCGGCCAGGTCATCGGCGCGCACTGGATGCCGAGCACGGATTCGATTTCGTCCAGGAGGTCGATCGGCTCCTTGCCCTCGCGGTCGAGCTTGTTGATGAAGGTCAGGATCGGCGTGTCGCGCATGCGGCAGACATTGAGGAGCTTGATGGTCTGCGCCTCGACGCCATTGACCGAGTCGATGACCATCACCGCCGAATCGACGGCGGTCAGCGTGCGGTAGGTATCCTCGGAAAAATCCTCGTGGCCCGGCGTGTCGAGCAGATTGACCATGCACTCGCGGTAGGGAAACTGCATCACCGACGAGGTCACCGAAATGCCGCGCTGTTTTTCCAGCTCCATCCAGTCCGAGGTCGCATGGCGCGAGGCCTTGCGCGCCCGCACCTCGCCCGCCACCTGAATGGCGCCGCCGAACCACAAGAGCTTTTCGGTCAGCGTGGTCTTGCCGGCGTCGGGGTGGGAAATGATGGCAAAGGTGCGGCGGCGGGCAATTTCTTCGTCGAGCTGGCTCACGGTAGGCGGCAATGATCGGAAAGGCCGCGATTATACCCGCCGCCGCCCGGCTATCCGACGCCGGCGCGAAATGCGAAATTTGACAGTTGGCGTGTCAGCCGCCTCCGCTAGAGGTTATGATGAACGGCAAGGAGAACATTCATGCTGGAAGTGAGCGAATACCTTTGCCAACTCGGTTACGTCCCCGGTAATCCGCCGCTCCTGCGCGCCGTGGACGGCAGCCAGGAACTGTTCGGCTACTCGCCACAAGCGCTGTTGGCCGACCCCGGCTTGTTGCCGCGCCTGGTTCATGCCGATGACGCCAGCCTGGCCGCCGTCCTGTTCGCTGGCGACGCGCCGCCGCCCGTATTCAACATCCGCCTGCGCCATGCGAATGGCCGCATCCGCTGCTGCCGCGGCGAAATGGTCGAGAAACACGAAGGCAACGATCCGCAGCGCCAAATCCGCTTGCAGGATGCCCGCCATCTCGCCGTGGTTGACCTCGACAGGCTCTCGGATCATTTCAAGGGCATGCTGGAAATCACCACGGACTACATCTATTTAAAGGATCACGGCCACGTCTACACCGCCCTCAGCCAGGTCATGGCCAAACAGCTTTCGCCGACGGCGGGCTGGCGGGAACTGCTCGGCCAGACCGACTACGATCTTTTCCCCGAAAATTACGCCGACATCTACTACCGGCAAGACCAGGAGGTTTTGGCTGGCCGCTCGATCATCCTGACCAACCAGGCCTTTCCGCGACTGAACGGCGAAACCGGCTGGGCCAACGAACACAGGGATCCGCTCTACGACAAGCACGGCAAAATCGTCGGCCTGTGCGGCATCGCCCGCGACATCACCGACCAGATCGATACCGAGCGCGCCCTGCGCGAAAGCGAGGAACGCCTGCGTCTGGCGCTCGACGTGGCCAGCCAGGCCTGGTTCGACCTCGAACTGACGACCGGCAACATCCGCGCCGCCGAGCAATACCAGCGGCTGATGGGCTTCGAGGCCATCAACAATTTGAGCAACGGGCTTCAGGACTGGGTCAGCAATCTCCACCCGGAAGACCGCCCGGAGATGATGCTCCGCTTCAACCGCTGCGTCGTCACCGGCGGCCCCGACACCATGGATTACCGGCGGCGAACGGCCAGCGGCGAATGGAAATGGATTCGCACCATCGCCAAGATCGTGGCCTGGGATGAAGAAGGCAAGGCCACGCGGATGGTTGGCGTCCATACCGACATCAGCCAGCTCAAGGAGAGCGAGTTGCGCCTGGCCGAATATCACCAGCAACTCGAAACGCAAGTCGCCGAACGCACCGCCGAACTGCTCCACGCCAAGGAAGCCGCCGAGGCCGCCAACGTGGCCAAGAGCAGCTTTCTCGCCAACATGTCGCACGAGATTCGCACTCCGCTCAACGCCATCACCGGCATGGCCCACCTGATGCGCTATGAAGGGCTGTCGCCCAAACAGATGGGACGGCTCGACAAACTCGAAAGCGCCAGCCGTCACCTGCTCGAAATCATCAATGCGATCCTCGACCTGTCGAAAATCGAAGCCGGCAAATTCTCGCTGGAACGGGTGCCCGTCTACCCCGAAAGCCTGTGCACCAATGTCGTCTCGATGCTCTACGAACGGGCGCAGGAAAAACAACTGCAACTGATCTTCGAGATCGGTCCGCTGCCCAGGAACTTGCTCGGCGACCCGACGCAACTGCAACAGGCGCTCCTCAACTACGCCGCCAACGCCATCAAGTTCAGCGAGAACGGCGTCATCACCTTGCGCGTGACCCAGTTGGAAGAAGACGACGCCAGCGTTCTGCTCCACTTTGAAGTCGTCGACTGCGGCATCGGCATCGCGCCGGATGTGCTGCCGCGCCTGTTCTCCACCTTCGAGCAGGCCGACAACTCAACCACCCGGCAATATGGCGGCACCGGCCTTGGCCTTGCCATCACCCGCCGCATCGCCGGCCTGATGGGCGGCGAGGCGGGCGCCAGCAGCACGCCGGGCCAGGGCAGCGTGTTCTGGTTTACCGCCCGCCTCGACAAAGGCGGCGACCAGGAACAACAGCGCCCCGCCGCCGTGGCCGATGGTTCGGCCGAGGAGCAACTGCTGGCCCATTGTCGCGGCCGCCGCCTCCTGCTCGTCGAGGACGAGCCGATCAACCGCGAAATCGCCCTCGCCATTCTCGAAGACGTCGGCCTTTCCGCCGACATCGCCGAAGACGGCGAAATTGCCGTCCAGCGCGCCAGCGAACAGGATTACGACCTCATCATCATGGACGTGCAAATGCCGCGTCTGGACGGGCTGGAAGCCACGCGGCGCATCCGCCGCCTGGCTGGCCGGGAGCGCACGCCGATCGTCGCCATGACCGCCAACGCCTTCGCCGAAGACCGGGAACGCTGCATGGCTGCCGGCATGAACGATTTCGTCGCCAAGCCCTTCCAGCCGGAAAATCTCTATGCCACCCTGCTGCGCTGGTTGCTGCGCGACGCCGGTTGAAACTCAACCTGACAACCGCAGTTGAACGTGCCCGAGCAAGTCGGCAGGCCCTCACCCCCGACCCCTCTCCCGCAAGCGGGAGAGGGGAGGCAAATCCCTCCTCTCTCCCATTGATGGGAGAGAGGCCGGGAGAGAGGGTTG
>WQUQ01000211.1 GCA_009782025.1 Desulfobulbus sp.
TCTTGGCAAACCGCTATCTTGCCGCCTGCCGCCAGTTCTCGTTCCCAGGCCAGCAGTTCCTCGGCCAGGCGGTCGACGGCGGTTTTCAGCGCCGTCACGCCGCCGCGGGCGTCGGCCGTCGCCGCCGGGCTGCTGATCGACAAGCGCCGTTCGGCCAGCGGCTGGCGTTCCGGGCCGAGCCAGAAAGCCCGGCCCTGGAGCAGGCCGCTGCTGTCATCGGGGCTGGCGAAAACCTGGCTGAATTCGGTCAGATCGATGCGCAGCAGGCATTTGCCGCGCATCTGCCCGGCGCTCGCCAGATCGAGCCGCTGTCCCAGGCGTTGCTCGACCAACCGGGCTGGCGGCCCGACCCAGCGCGAGCGGGCGTATTCGCGCAATTGCAAGGCATCGACATGATTCAGGCGGTAACTGATGCCAAGGCCATCCAGCCACAGCGGCGCCCTGACTTCGAGGGCCACGCTGCCGCGCCGCTCGCCCGCTGCCTTGAGGGATGGCGGCGGCGTGCCGAAATCGAGGAGGGCCATGCTCGTTTCGTTGCCTTGCGGGCCGATCATGGAACAGCCGCCGAGCAAGGCGGCCAGTAGCAAAAGCGCGATACGCCTGGTCACGGCTTTCCCCCGCTGACAAAACCCGGTTCGCCGGGGCCGGGCGGCTGAGAGGGCACGCCAAAGACCAGCCCTTGCGGCGAATCTTCGAGCTGGCGCAGAACCCGGTTCAACTGCCGGGCGGTGGCCGAGAAATCGCCGGCCATCTCGTTCAGGCGCGGCATCAGCGCCGCCGTGCCGCTGGCTGCCGGGTCGCCGATGGCGGCATCGAGCTTTGCAGCAGCCTGCTGCATCTTGCCGATGGTGGTCCGGGCCTCGGTCAGCAGCGGGCCGATTTCGCCCAGCGCCGCCGACAGGTTGTTGACATTGCGCTCGTCGAGCACCGTGCGCATCTGGCGCAAGGTCAGGTCGAGGTTTTCCAGCGCCGGCCTGATGCCGGCCGAGGCGGTGTGCAAATTGGCCAGCGTCGCCGTCAGGTGGGCGCGATTTTCCTCGTTGAGCACGGCGTTGAGGCTGGCGATCAACTGCCGCGCCTCGCTCAGGGTGGCTATGCTGGCATCGCCCAATTCATCGACCAGCGAGGGCATCATGGCGATGCGCGGGGGGTCGGCATTGTTCGGCGGCAGCGGATCGGCATTCTGCTTGCTTTCCAGCAAGAGGATGTGCGCCAGGCCGGTGACGCCCTGATAGCCGAGTTTGGCAATGGTGCCGCGAGTCAGGTGGATGTCGCGGCTGATCGAAATCGAGATCAGGATGTTGCCTGGGTCGTGCGGGTCGATGCGGATGTCGCCGATCTTGCCGACGCGAATGCCGCGATAGCGCACCTGACCCTGCGGATTGAGACCGCTGATGTTCTGTCGGGTGACGACGATGTATTCATCCATCGCTTCGTTGCTGCCGCCGAACCAGTAGATGGCGAATACGCCGGCGGCCAGCAGCAGCAGGGTGAACAGTCCGACAACGAAGGCGTGCGATTTATTTTCCATGAGCGGCCATTAAAGCAGTTTTCCACCCGTCGTTAGCAAAAAACTCCCGGATGAACGGGTGGTCGCTGGCCATGACTTCCGCTTTCGGACCGCAGGCGATCAGCCGTTGCTCGGCCAGGGCGGCGACATGAGTGGCGAGTTTGGACAGGGTTTCCAGATCGTGAGTGACCATCATCACGGTCAGGCCGAGCGCCTGTTGCAACGCCGCGATGAGGGCGACGAATTGTTTGCTGCGCTCCGGGTCGAGGCCGGCGGTCGGCTCGTCGAGCAGCAGCAGTTCCGGCTCCAGGGCCAGGGCGCGGGCCAGGGCGACGCGCTTGACCATGCCGCCGGAGAGTTCGGCCGGCATCAGGTTGCCGTCCGCCGGCGCCAGTTCGACCATGCCGAGTTTGAGATGAACCAGACGGCGAATCCAGTCCTCGTCGAGGCAGCGCAATTCGCGCAGCGGAAAGGCAATGTTGTCGAACACCGACAGGGCGGAATACAGCGCCCCCTGCTGAAAGAGCATGCCGAGACGGCGGCGCGTCGCGCGCTGGCGGCCGCTATCCGGGTCGGCCAGATCGACGCCGAACAGATGCACGCTGCCGGCGGACGGTTGCAGCAGGCCGAGAATTTCGCGCAGCAAGGTCGTCTTGCCGCTGCCCGAACCACCGACCAGGGCGAGAATCTGGCCGCTGTCGACGCGCAAGTCGATGTCCCGGTGAATCACCTGGCTGCCGAAGCGCGTACCGATGCCGCGCAATTCGATGACCGGCGGCGGGTTCACAATGTCGGCACGCCGAGATGGCGGGTAAAGATGGCGAACAGGGCATCGACCAGGATCACCGAGGTGATGGCCGTGACCACGGAACGGGTGGTGTTGGTCGACAGGCTTTCCGTATCCGGCCTGACGCGCAGGCCGAAATGACAGGCCACCAGGGCGACGACGAAACCGAAAACGACGCCTTTGCCCAGCCCGATGTACACATTCGCCACCGGCACCGTGCGCGGCAGGCTCTCGATGAAATAGTGCAGCGACAGATCGAGTTGCAGCATCGCCGCCAGCATGCCGCCGAGCAGCGCCACGGCCGATGTCCACAGCACGATCAACGGCATCGCCAGGGTCAGGCCGATGATTTTCGGCAGCGCCACGCGCTGGCTGCGCGACACGCCCATGACGGACAGGGCGTCGATTTCCTCGGTGACGCGCATCACCCCGATCTGCGCCGTCATCGCCGAGCCGGAGCGGCCGGCGACCATCACCGCCACCAGCACCGGCCCGAGTTCGCGGATGATCGAAATGCCGAGGATGTTGACGATGAACACATCGGCCCCCAGGCTGCGCAGTTGCAGGGCCGACAGATAACTGAGGGTGACGCCGATGAGAAAGCCGACCAGCGCCGTGACGGGCAGCGCCTGCGCCCCGGCCTTGTAGATGTTGGCCGACAGTTCGCGCAACGGAAATTCGCGCGGATGACGCACCAGATAAACGAGATCGAGCAATACCTGACCGAACAGCGCGACCATGCCCCTGGCATGGGCCAGCAAGCGCAGCACCTGACTGCCGAGCACCTCGACCGGGTTGAATCGCGGCGGCGCGCCGGCCGGCAGCGTCGGCGGCAGATCCGCCACCCGCTCCAGCACCTGCCGATGCAGCGGGGAAATATCGAGCGCGGCCGGCCAGGCATTGCGCCAGGTACGCCACAGCAGCACCGCAGCGGCGCTGTCGAGCCGTTCCAGGCGCGACAGATCCCAACGCCTCGCCTCTTCCCCGGCGACGTTCAGTTGCTGGCGCAGCGCCGCCAGTTCCGGCAGCATCGCCGCCAGCGTCCAATGGCCGGACAAGACCGCCTGCCCCGACTCGACCTGCAAGCGGGGGGGATCGATCATGCCGCTTTCCTTTTCGCCTTGACCGTGTAATCGCGGCCGATCTGCCGCCAGATGGCGGTTTCCTCGGCCAGCGCCGCCGCCGTCCAGGGATTGCCGGCCAGCCAGTCGCCCGGCAGGTCGAGTTGAAATCCGTTGCCATGTAACTTGACCGCCCAGGCCGGCAAGGCCCGGTCGTCGCGCGTGCGGTGCAGCAGCACGGCCAGGCGCAGGCAGAAAACGAGACGCCAGATGCCGTCGTCGGCCGGAATTTCGCTCAATTTTTCCAGCTTGCCGCGATGGCCGAGCACCAGCATGGCGAGGCGCGCCTGATCCTTGCGCGAAAAACCAGGCATGTCGGCGTAGGTCAGGATATAGGCGCCGTGCTTGTGATAGGCATTGTGCGCGATGGATATGCCAATTTCGTGCAACCGCGCGGCCCAGGAGAGAAACTGCCGGTCGGCCTCGGCCGGCTCGCCGCCGTTCAACTGGGCCAGCGCCGCCAGGGCCGTGGTCTCGACCCGCTCGACCTGCTCGCCTTCGACCTGATAGCGGCGGCGGAACTGCGTCACCGTCACATCGCGCATGTCGCAGTGGTGGAAACGGCCGAGCATGTCATACATCACGCCGAGGCGCAGGGCGCCATCGCCGTAGGTCATGCGGTCGAGATCCAGTTCCGCGAATACCGCCGCCATGATCGCGATGCCGCCCGGCAAAATCGGCAAGCGGTCGCCCCTGACGCCCGGCAGATTGAGCGCCTCAGCCGAGCCAGCCTTGACCAGCAGGGCGCATAACCGCTCCAGGCCGGCGCGGGTGATGCCGCTCTCGCCACCGGGATTGAGGCGATTCAACTCCAGAATATCGGCGATGGCGCGCGCCGACCCCGAAGAACCGACCGCTTCCTTCCAGCCCAGACGCCGGTAGTCGTGGGCGATCAGTTCGATCTCCCGCGCCGCCGCGCCCTGCGCCTCGCGAAAGCGCTTCTTGTCGACCCGGCGATCGGGAAAAAAGCGCAGCGTATGGCTGACGCAGCCCATGTACAGCGATTCCATCAATTGCGGCTCATGCCGCTGGCCGATGATGAACTCGGTCGACCCGCCGCCAATATCGACGACCAGCCGCCGGTGATCGGCCAGCGGCAGCGAGTGCGAAACGCCGATGTAAATCAGGCGCGCCTCCTCGCGGCCGGCGATGACTTCGATGGGAAAGCCGAGCACCGCCTCGGCCAGCGGCAAAAATTCGCCGGCATTCCGGGCCACGCGCAGCGTATTGGTCGCCACCGCTCGCACCGCCCCTGGGTCGAGGCCGCGCAGGCGCTCGCCGAACAGGCGCAGAGCGGCCAACCCCCGCTCCTGGGACGCTGCGTCGAGACGCTTGTCGGCGGTCAGGCCGGAAGCCAGGCGGACCGATTCCTTGAGCGAATCGAGCACATAAATCTGATCGTCGACCACCCGCCCGACTTGCAGGCGAAAACTGTTGGAACCCATATCGACGGCGGCCACGGTTTCGTAAATCATCGGCGGGAACACCTGTTGGCAAGAGTGTTGGCAGATTCGGCCCGAATTCTAGCACCGGCCCCGACGGCGGGTTTTACAGCGCCGCCACGACCGCGGGCGGATTATTTTCTGGCCGGATCCCGTTCGCTCAGGCGCTGTTCGAGCCTGGCCAGCGGCAGCGCCAAATTCAGATCCACGTCGATCAGCCGCAACAACGGCAGCAGTTGCCGCGCCAGGGCTTTGGCATGCGGCCGCACCTGGGCGGGACGATCGGCGGCCAGCAATTCCAGCGCCCGGTTGATCGAAATCGGTCGTATCGCCGGGCGCACGCCGCCGGCTTCCGTGCGGTTGCCGCCGCCGGCCATCGCTCGCCGCATCCGCTGGCCGGCCAGATCGAGCAGGCCGGCCGCCGAATCGACGGCGTCGCCGGGCATGCTGGCGATGCCGATGCTGATGGTGACGGCAATCGTCTGGCCACCGATCGACAGGCGGCCGATCTCGACTGCCTCGCGCACCCGCTCGGCAAAGGCGTAGCAAAAGGCCGACGCCGTTCCCGGTGAAACGACGGCGAACTGGCCGTCGCCGAAATGGCCGAGGCTGTCCTCGTGGCGGACCTTGCCGGCCAGCATCCGGGCAAAGCGATTGGCCACCTCGGTCACGGCCGGCTGCCCCAGACGTTCGATCAGGCTGGAATAATCGTCGAAACCGATGACCATGACACTGGTTTCGACATGATGCCGGGCCGATTGCGACAGCGCCTGCGCCACCTGAATTTCCAGGTATTTACGTGTAAACAGCCCGCTGAGCGGGTCCTGAACCATCTGCTCGCGGCCGCTTTCCAGCGTTTCCTTGGTTTCGGCCAAGGCCAGCAGATTTTTCAGGCGCACGCCCAGTTCGGCGGCGCTCGCCCCCTTGACGATGAAATCGGAAACGCCGAGCGCCTGCGCCGCGCTGCGCTCCTCCTCGCTCTCTTCGCCGGAAAGCAGAATGAAGGGCAGCAGTTGCAGGCGGCGCAGCTTGGAGGAGCGAATTTTTTCGAGCAGTTGGTGGCCATTGAGCTTGGGCATCTGCAAATCGGAAATCACCGCCTTGATCGTCTGATCGAGCACCAGCGCCTGCCAGGCCGCCTCGCCGTCGCTCTCCTCGCGCACCTTGTAGTCGTTCTTCAGGTGCTGAACCAGCGACATGCGGACGACCCGCGAATCATCGACGACCAGAATGCACGGCAAGTCCGCCATGTCAGCCTCCGGCCACATCGACGACGACACGCCCTTTGGCCTTGCCGCCGATGAATTCGGCGAAAGTGGCCGGCAGATCGGCAAAGGCGATGCGTCGCGTCATCGCCGCCAGGTGCGGCGGCCGCAAGTCGCCAGCCAGACGCTGCCAGACGCCCCGGCGATACGGTTCGCGGATGTAGCCGGAATCGACGCCGAGCAACGAAACGCCGCGCAGGATGAAGGGGGCCACCGTGGTGTTGAGCGCCATGCTCGCCGCCAGGCCGATGCTGGCGATGGCGCCGCCCTGTTCCATAGTGCTGGCGATCCAGGCCAGCACGTCGCCACCGAGGTTATCGACAGCGCCGGCCCAGCGGCCACGGTCGAGCGGCCGGATTTTGGAGAGATCGAGATTCTGGCGCAGCATCACCTCGGCCGCGCCGAGACCGCGCAGATAATCCGCCTCGGCCTCCTTGCCGGTCAGCGCAACCACGTGATAACCGCGCTGGGCCAGCATGTCGACGGCCAGACTGCCAACGCCGCCGGTGGCGCCAGTGACGATGACCGGCCCCTTGCCGGGACGCAAGCCATTTTCTTCCATGCGCACGATGCCGAGGGCGGCCGTGAAACCCGCCGTGCCCAGCGCCATCGCCTCGAACAGCGTCAGGCCGGGCGGCAGCGGCACCACCCAGTCGGCGGGAACACGGGCCATCTCGGCATAACCGCCATGATGGGCGACGCCGATATCGAAACTGGTGGCAATGACCAGATCGCCCGGCACAAAGCGCGCATCGGCGCTGGCGATGACGGTACCGGCGAGGTCGATGCCGCCAACGCAGGGAAAGCGGCGAATGATCTTGCCCTGGCCGGTGGCCGCCAGCGCATCCTTGTAATTGACGCTGGAGTAGGCGACGCGGATCGTCACCTCGCCCGCATCGAGCTGGCTTTCGTCCATCTCGACAAAGCCGCTGCCCACCTTGCCGTCACCTTCCTCGATCAACAATGCCTTGAATGATTTCATCGCCTTCCCCATCGCTCAAGCATCGGATTGTATTCTGTCATGACGCGCTTCAGGCACAACTGCCGCGTATCAATCGCATCTTTACACCGGCGCAGGTTTCAAATACATTGCGCGCCTATGTCCAAGGCGCTCATTTCCTTCCTGCTGGCCTCCTCCCTCTTCTGCGCGCTCCCCGCCTCCGTTGCGGCTGCCGAGCAGGAGAGCCAGCCGGGGCAGGAAACCTCCCTTCTTCAACGTTACACCAACGCCGCGCAGGATGTCATCCTGCAAGGGCTGAAGCTGGTCGGCGTCCGCTACCGCTTCGGCGGCAACCGCGAAGACAGCGGACTCGATTGCAGCGGCTTCGTCCGCCTGGTGTTCAAGGACAGCATCGGCACCCTGTTGCCGCGCACCGCCCACGAGATGAGCGCGATCGGCCAACGCATCGACAGCAGCCAGTTGAAGCCGGGCGATCTGGTGTTCTTCAATACCATGCGCCGCGCCTTCTCGCATGTCGGCATCTATCTCGGCGACAACTACTTCATGCACGCCCCCCGTGCCGGCGCCGAAGTGCGCGTCGAGAGCATGGAAAGCAGCTACTGGCTCAAACGCTACAACGGCGCCCGGCGCATCCTCGGCGACGACGAAGACTGATCGGGCAACAGGCAAAACGCGGCCAACCGGCCGTTTTTTTTCGCCCAGATGATTCCCTGCCTCGCGCCACTCGACCCCTTTCCCCCCGTTGCCTCGGCCCGCGCCGACATGGGCGGACTGCTGGCCGTCGGCGGCGACCTGTCGGCAGCGCGCCTGCTCGACGCCTATCGCCGGGGCATCTTTCCGTGGGGTACGATCGAAGGGCAGCCGCTGTGGTACTCGCCCGATCCGCGCATGGTGCTGCTGCCCGAGGAATTCCGCCTCTCCCGCTCGCTGCGCCGGACGTTACGCAGCGGCGTTTTTGCTGTCCGCTTCGACAGCGATTTCGCCGGCGTCATCGCCGGCTGTGCCGCAACGCCGCGCCCCGGCCAGGATGGCACCTGGATCACGCCGGACATGATGGCCGCCTATCGCCGCCTGCATCAACTCGGCTGGGCGCACTCGGTCGAAACCTACGCCGACGGCAAGCTCGTCGGCGGCCTGTACGGATTGCTCATCGGCCGCGCCTTCTACGGCGAATCCATGTTCGCCCGCCGGCGCGACGCCTCCAAGGCGGCCTTCGCCCATCTGATCCGGCAGTTATCATCGCTCGATGTCGCCTTGATCGATTGCCAGGTGCGCACCCCCCACCTGGCCTCGCTCGGCGGCCGGGAAATTCCTCGCGCCGACTTTCTCGCCCGCCTGCGAACACTGACCGCCGACGCCGCCGCGCCGGCCCCGTGGCCGACCTCAGCCGCCAACCGGGAGTGGTGACATGACCCGGCCCGACGACGCCGCCCTGCCCTTCTCGCTGTTCCAGTTCTACGCCACCGCGCCCTACCCGTGCAGCTACCTGGCCGACCGCCAGGCCCGTTCGCAAGTGGCGACGCCAACCCACCTGATCGACAGCGAAATCTACGCCACGCTGGTGCGCGCCGGCTTTCGCCGCAGCGGCATTTTCACCTACCGGCCCTATTGCGATGACTGCCGCGCCTGTATCCCGGTGCGCCTGCCGGTCGCCGAATTGCAATTGAAGCGCCACCAGCGGCGCGCCCTGAAACGTCACGCCGATCTACGCGCGCGCGAACTGCCGCTGATTTTCCACGATGCGCATTACGCCCTCTACAACCGCTACCAGCACGCCCGCCACCCCGGCGGCGGCATGGACGACGACAGCCGCGACCAGTACGCGCAATTCCTTCTGCATAGCTGCGTCGATACCCGGCTGATCGAATTTTCCGCCGCCGGCATCGTCCGCATGGTCAGCCTGATCGACGTGCTCGACGATGGCCTGTCGTCGGTCTACACCTTCTACGAACCGGATATTCCGGGCAGCAGTTTCGGCATCTACAACATCCTCTGGCAGCGCCAGCAATGCCTCGCCCTCGGCCTGCCCTACCTCTATCTCGGCTACTGGATCGCTGCCAGCCGCAAAATGGCCTACAAAACCGACTTCCAGCCCATTGAGGGCCTGCTTGCAGGACAATGGCAACGCCTGCCACCCAGCGCATGACATCTCCCCCTGACCCGCACCTGCGCCGATGTCATGATTGCCATACCTAAAGCAATCTGTTGAGATTTGCATGCAAATGCTTCAAAATTAGAAAAGTTTTCCGTTTTTTCGGACACCGGCAGCGTGATTACATACGAATACCCGTTTAACGAACGCATCCGCACGCTGCTGCGTCTGGAGGATCTGTTCGAGAAAACCGCGTATTTCATGCAGAGCGAAGGATCTCTTGAACATCACACGGCCTTGCTCGCTCTGTTCGAGATCCTCGATGCCGCCGGCCGCGCCGATCTGAAGATGGATCTGATCCAGGAGCTGGAGCGGCAGCGGCAAACGCTGTTGACCTATCGCAATAACCCCGATATTTCCGAGGAGGCGCTATCCGGCGCGCTCTACGAAATCGAGCAAGCCTCGGCCGCGCTGCTGGCGATGACCGGCAAGCTGGGCCAGCACTTGCGCGACAACGATTGGTTGATGGGCATCAAGAGTCGCGCCGCGATTCCCGGCGGCGTCTGCGAATTCGACTTGCCGTCCTATTACTGGTGGCTGCATCGCAGCCCCGAAGTTCGGCGCTCGGCGCTGGAAGACTGGAGCCGCCCGATGATCCCAATGCGCGACGCCGTCGCCATCGTGCTGCGCCTGCTGCGCTCGAGCGGCCGTCCCAAGAGTTATACCGCCACCGCCGCCGGCCAGTTTCAGCTCAATCTGGGCGGCACCGCGGCACAGATGGTGCGCGTCTCGATCGCCGACGAGCGGCCGGCGATTCCCGAAGTCAGCGCCAACAAGTACTTCCTGAACATCCGCTTCACCCAACCGCCACGCGGCGACAGCAGGGCGCGCAATTGCGAAGGCGAAGTGCCCTTCGATCTGACTTTCTGCAATCTATGACGGCACGCAAGATCCGTTGTCCGCAATGTGGCGGCGAGGTGTTGTGGGCGCCAGAAAACCCATGGCGCCCGTTTTGCTCCGAACGCTGCAAGCAGATCGATCTCGGCGCCTGGGCCAGCGATGCTTATCGCATCCCCGTCACGGCCGGGTCTGATGCGTCGGCTGACGAAGCGGGCAAACCACCGGTTTCCTGAACCTGCCACGGCGAGGAAGGATGTGGCCAGGCAGGATAGAATTCCCCTTTTACGCCACTGCCCCGGCCCAACGACAAGGCCGTGACAGTACAAGATATCATTTGAGAACCCGCCCCATGACCAAGATCGAGAACATCAACGTATCGGCATTCGACCCCATGCCGACCCCCGCCGAAATCCACGCCCGCCTGCCGCTCACCGCCAAGGCCGAAGCTACCGTCAGCCGCGGCCGGGAACGGCTGTGCAACATCCTCGACCGCAAGGATCACCGGCTGTTCGTCGTCGTCGGCCCCTGCTCCATCCACGATCCGGTGGCCGGCCTCGACTACGCGTACCGCCTGAAAAAACTGGCCGATGACGTGGGCGACACGCTGCAACTCGTCATGCGCGTCTATTTCGAGAAGCCGCGCACCACCGTTGGCTGGAAGGGCTACATCAACGACCCGTTCATGGACGATTCCTTCCGCGTCGATGTCGGCATGGAAAAGGCGCGCCAATTCCTGCTGCAAGTCAACGAACTGGGGTTGCCCGCCGGCACCGAGGCGCTCGACCCCTACGGCCCGCAGTATTACGGCGACCTCATTACCTGGACGGCCATCGGCGCCCGCACCACCGAATCGCAGACCCACCGCGAGATGTCCTCCGGGCTGTCGACGCCGGTCGGCTTCAAGAACGCCACCAGCGGCGATCTGGCGGTGGCCATCAACGCCATCCTCTCGGCTTCCAATCCGCATTCCTT
>WQUQ01000212.1 GCA_009782025.1 Desulfobulbus sp.
TTGAAAATTCCTGCTGCGTCATGCTGCGCGTAGTCGCAGCATCCATGCGGCTTTTGGATTCCGCGACGGAGCGCGCAATGACAAAACTTAATTGCCGGGTTAATAAGCATTGAACATTCCCGCTACGTCATTGCGCTACGTCGCAGCATCCATGCGGCTTGTGGATTCTGCGTACTGCGATTTCGCGCAGCATGACACGCTTCGCTCCGCGCAGAATGACAACATTTAATTGCCGGGTGAATAGCGCGTCGCCAGTTGCCGTTCCAACTCGGCGATGCGCGCCTTCAGCGCAGCGACTGTTTCGACGCGCTTGCCGCGTTGGCGCTCCAGGCCGGCGGCGAGCCAGTCCAGCCAGGCGTCCATGCCCTGACCACTGCTGGCCGAGACGCGGAACACGGTCAGGTTCGGGTTGACGCGGCGGGCGTTGGCCTCGGCCAGGTCGGCGTCGAAGGCGAGATGGGGCAGCAGGTCGCACTTGTTGAGCAGCAGCACGTCGGCGGCGCGGAACATGTCCGGGTATTTGAGCGGTTTGTCCTCGCCCTCGGTGACCGACAGGATCGCCACCTTGTGCTGTTCGCCGAGGTCGAAGGCGGCCGGGCAGACGAGGTTGCCGACGTTCTCGATCAGGAACAGCGAATCCTCGGCCGGCGCCAGACGCTCGATGGCGTGGCCGATCATGTGGCCGTCGAGATGGCAGCCCTTGCCGGTGTTGATCTGCAAGGCCGGCACGCCGGTGGCGCGAATGCGCTCGGCGTCGTTGGCGGTCTGCTGATCGCCCTCGACGACGGCGATGGCGACCTGGTCCTTGAGCCGCTCGATGGTCCTGACGAGCAGCGCGGTCTTGCCGGAACCGGGGCTGGACACCAGATTCAGCGCGAAAATGCCATGCTCATCGAAATGAGCGCGGTTCTTCGCGGCATAGCCGTTGTTCTTGCTCAGGATGTCCTGCTCGATCTGCACCATGCGCGCCTGGCTCAGGCCCGGCGCATGGGCATGGGCCGGGCCGGAACCGTAATCGAGATCGCCGCCGTGGGCATGATGATCGTGGTCATGCCCGTGCTCATGATCGTGTCCGTGGCGGTGCGTGTGCACCGTGCCATCGGCATGAACATGGGCGTGTTCGTGCGCTCCGCCCTCAATGCTGACTTCATTCGTCCCGCAACCGCAAACTGTACACATCCCGTTCTCCTATTCGATTTCCATTTCCCGCACCCGCATTTCAGTACCGCCGGTCGGCTGCACCTGATAACTGCCGCAACGCGGGCAGGCAGCGAAGCTCTCGGCCATCGGCACCGTCGCCGCGCAAGGCAGACACCAGCCGCTGCCCGGCGCGTCGATGATTTCCAGTTCCGCGCCGCTGGCGATGCCGTCCCGCGCCACGGCGTCGAAGCAGAAGCGCAGCGCCTCCGGCTGCACCGACGACAGTTGGCCGATTTCCACGATCACCCGCTTGACCCGCTGCGCCCGTTCGCGCCGCGCCGTCTCCTCGACCAGTTGCAGCACGCCTTCGGCCAGCGCCATTTCATGCATTTTTCAGTTCCAGCGTATAGGGCAGACAGGGATCGAGCGCCAGCACGGCCAGGTTGAGCGCCTGCCGCGCCGCCTCGGCCGAGGCGTAATGACCCTCGCCGAGCAGTTGCGCGAGCGCTCCGGCATCGGCGAACAGCGCATCGGTTGGCGCCCAGACCTGGTAATTGATGATTCGGCCCTCCTCGACATGCACCGCATGCGTCAGGACGCCGCGCGCCGTCAGCGCCTGACCGACGCCCCAGCCCTGACCGCCGGCGGCGGCCACCGGGCAGGGCGCGCCGGCGGCCAGCGCCCTGGCCGCCTGCTCGGTTTCAGCCAGGCGGCGGCAGTACGCGGCCGCTACGGACACCGGGCATTGCGGCGGCGGCCGGCGGTCGGCATCGCCGCGCCAGTAATCGAGCCAGATTTGTGGATCCAGCCGCGTCGCCGTTGGCGCTTCCTCCGTGCCAAGCTGCGGCAGGCAGGCGCAGGCCGATGTCCGCACCGCCTGCAATGCCTCTTGCGTTCGTTCAATCACGGCGCGGCTGTTGCGCTCGCCGCGCCAGGCGACGAAGGCGTCGCGGGCGTCGGGCTGACCGAGCGCCGCCGGCCAGTCGAGCAACAGACGCCACAGGTTTTCGTGCAGATATTCGATCCACAGTTCGCCATCATCCACCGCCCGCCGTTCGCTGCCTTCGGCCGCTGCCAGCGCCGCCTGCGCGGCGGCGCGCTGGGCGTGGGCGCACAGGGTGAACAGGTAAGGCACGGTCTTGACCACGGCTTCCGGGATCTGCTGCTGGAACAGGCGCGCCACCGGCGGCCGGCACAAGGTCACGCGCAAGTCAGCGAGGCGCCCGCCGGCGAAGCGGGCGCTGATCGTCAGTGAACCGGCGGCGCTCATCGAGGCAAGCGAAGCCGACAAAGTGACCGGTTGATTTGGAAATGGAATAAATCGGCGAAAACCATCTTTTCAGCCTATACAGCCTCGGCTGGCCTGTCGAGACATCACGGGCAATTTCTCACAAAGCGCCTCCAAGTGGCCCATAATACCGAGACGCATCAATGAATTGGATCATGAACGGACTGCCCGTCGCCAGCGGCGAATCGATCTCCGACAGCCTCGACCTGCTCGCCCAGTTGCTGGAAAGCCAACTCGGAGACTGGCGGTGCGCCATTCTGCTCGCTGCCGATGACGGCCTGTCCCTCCATTGCGCGGCGGCTCCCCGGCTGGCGAAGGATTTTCCGGCGGCGGTGGCCGGGCTGGCCGTCGCGGCTGGCTCGATGCTGGCCGATCTGGGACAACGCCAGGTCGTGGACGATGTGGCCGCCGCCGACTGCCCGCCGTTGTTGCGCCAACTGGCCGGACTGGCCGGTTTCGCCGCCTGCGTCGCCGAGCCGCTGAGGGGCCGGGATGGCCGCCTGCTCGGCTGTCTGCTGGCGGCTTGCGAGCAACGCCGACCGCCGCGCGATGACGAATTGGCCGCCCTGGCCCAGGGCAGCCGGCTGGGCGCGCGGGTCATCGAGCAGCAGCGCGCTGCCGAGAACCTGCGCCAGAGCCGCGACACCTTTCATGGCCTGTTCGATTCCGTCGACGAAATATTGTTTGTGTTCGACAAGGAGCGCCGCGTCGTCGATGCCAGCGCCCGCGCCAAAAAGCTGTTCGAGCACGCGCCGGGGGGATTGATCGGCCGCCGCTACGAGGAATTCGGCGCTCCCGGATTGAACGATGAGGCCGAGGTCGAAAGCCGGATCGCCGCCGCTCTCGCTGGCCAGCCGCAGAGCTTTGAATATTGGGTCGATGCGGTGGCCGGGCGCATTCTGCCGACCGAGATTCGGTTGCGGCCGGGCCATTATTTCGGGGACGCCGTGCTGATCGCTTCGGCGATCGACATCAGCGAACGCAAGAGCGCCAGCCTGTACCTGCGCATTCAGCACGATCTGTCCAACGCCCTGGTCGATGGTGACGACAGCCGGCCCGCCGTGCAGGCCGCCATCGTGCGCAGCGGCCTCTCCTTTCCCGAATTTACTGCCAGCGCGCTTTACGGCCGGCGCGCCGACGGCGGTTTTCAGCTCCTCTCCCAGGAAGGTTTCTCGTCCGCCTTTGCGGCCGCCGCCGGCGAATACGGCCCGGACAGCCCATTCGCCAAAATCGCCGCCGACGCAGCCCTGTTCTCTTGCCACGACGGTACCGCCAGCGCGCTGGCCTGTCCGATCGGCCATGCGCTGGCTCAATCCGAGGCATTGCGCTACCTGCAAGTCTTGCCGATTCCGGTCGATGGCAAAGTGGAAGCCTGCCTGATTCTCGGCAACCGCCATGCGCAACAGCTTTCGACCGCCACGCCGGATATGTTCGATCGCTTGCGCCACCTTTGCGGCCATATCCTGCACCGCCTCGCCGTCCGGGAGGAATCGCGCCGCCAGAAGAAAAATTTCAGCGGCCTGCTCGATGCGCTGGACGATTTCATTTTCGTCACCGATCCCGACGGGCGCATTCTCCACCACAACCTGGCGGTCAGCCGGGTTCTCGGCTATGCCCCGGGGGCGCTGATCGGCCAGCCGATCACCACCCTCAATCCGCCGGAGTTCCGGGCGGCGGGCGCGGCGATCATCACCGGCCAGAACCAGCATGCCCGGGTCCCGTTGCAATCCGCCGACGGACGCCTGGTGACCGTCGATGCCAGCATCCTCAGCGGCCACTGGAACGGCCAGCCGGCGCGGATCGGCGTTGGCCGCGACATCAGCGAGCGCTTGCGCGCCGAAGAACAGCAG
>WQUQ01000213.1 GCA_009782025.1 Desulfobulbus sp.
TACGGTTGCCGCGAATCGCTGGTCGACGGCATCAAGCGCGCCACCGATGTCATGGTCGCCGGCAAGATCGCCGTCGTCTGCGGCTACGGCGATGTCGGCAAAGGCTCGGCGCAGGCCCTGCGGGCGCTGTCGGCGCAAGTCTGGGTCACCGAAATCGACCCGATCTGCGCCCTGCAAGCGGCGATGGAAGGCTACCGCGTCGTCACCATGGAATACGCCGCCAGCCAGGCCGACATTTTCGTCACCTGCACCGGCAATTACCATGTCATCACGCACGACCACATGGCGGCGATGAAGAACAACGCCATCGTCTGCAACATCGGCCATTTCGACAACGAAATCGACGTCGCCTCGCTGGAAAAATACCGCTGGGAAGAAATCAAGCCGCAGGTCGACCACGTCATCTTCCCCTCTGGCCGCCGCATCATCCTGCTCGCCAAAGGCCGCCTGGTGAACCTCGGCTGCGCCACCGGCCATCCGTCCTACGTGATGTCCTCGTCGTTCGCCAACCAGACCATCGCCCAGGTCGAGTTGTTTACCCGCACCGCCGATTATCCGGTCGGCGTCTACACGCTGCCCAAACATCTCGACGAAATGGTCGCCCGCCTGCAACTGAAAACGCTCAACGTTCAACTGACGACGCTGACCGAGGAACAGGCCCGATACATCGGCGTGCCGGTCGAAGGCCCGTACAAGGCCGAGCATTACCGCTATTGAGCGCTGCCTGGAGCCGCCCCCGATGAGCATGAATGCCTTCCATGCCCGCCAAGGGGGACGGCCGACCGCGGAAAAGCCGATGAAAACGCCGGTCGACCGGCACGGCCTGCTACGCGTCGACGCCCTGCTCGTCCAGCGCGGGCTGGCGGCGTCGCGCACGCAGGCGCAACGGCTGATCGGCGAGGGCCGCGTCGTCTGCGCTGGCAAGCCGGTCGCCAAACCGTCGCTGGCCTTGCCGGCCGACGCCGCCTTGAGTGTCGAGGTGAACGACAGCGACCGCTACGTCTCGCGCGGCGGCTTGAAGCTGGCCGGCGCGCTGGCCGGAGTGCAGACCACTGCGGGCCTCACCGTCGCCGGCAAAACCTGTCTCGACGTCGGCCAGTCCACCGGCGGTTTCACCGATTGCCTGCTGCAAGCCGGCGCCCGGCGTGTAGTCGGCGTCGATGTCGGCCACGGCCAGTTGCACGCCCGGCTGCGCTTTGATCCCCGCGTCATCGCACTAGAAGGCATCAACTGCCGCGCCCTGACTGCGGCTGACCTGGGCGATGCGCTGCCGGCGGCAGGCTTTGGCCTGATCGTCGGCGACCTCTCCTTCATCTCACTAACCCTGATCCTGCCGCAACTGCCGCCGTTGCTGGCCGCCGACGGCGACTTGCTGCTGCTGGTCAAACCGCAGTTCGAGGTCGGCCCCGGTCAGGTCGGCAAGGGCGGCATCGTCCGCGATCCGGCGCTCTACGCCCAGGTCGAAGGCAAGCTGCGCGACTGCGCCGCCGGCCTTGGCCTGACGGTTCGCGCCTGGCTGGACAGCCCGATCACCGGCGGCGACGGCAACCGCGAATTCTTCATCTGGTTGAACAAATGAAACCCGAAATTTCCATCGAATTTTTCCCGCCGCAAACGCCGGAAGGCATGACCAAGCTGCGCACCGTGCGCGCTGAACTGGCGCAACTGAAGCCCAGCTTTTTCTCCGTCACCTTCGGCGCCGGCGGCTCGACCCGCGAACGCACTTTCGCCACCGTCAAGGAAATCGCCGCCGAAGGCCACGACGCGGCGCCGCATCTCTCTTGCATCGGCTCGACCCGCGCCAACATCCGCGACATTCTGAACGACTACCGGGCCGCCGGCATCCGCCGTATTGTCGCCCTGCGCGGCGATCTGCCGTCGGGCATGGCCGAGGCCGGCGAATTCCGCTATGCCAACGAGTTGATCGAATTCATCCGCTCTGAGACCGGCGACTGGTTCAGCCTCGAAGTCGCCGCCTACCCGGAATGGCACCCGCAGGCGCGTAGCCCGCAGGACGATCTCGACGCCTTCGCGCGCAAGGTCAAGGCCGGGGCCAATTCGGCCATCACCCAGTATTTTTTCAATGCCGACGCCTATTTCAACTTCGTCGATGCAGCCCGTGCGCGCGGCGTCGATGTCCCCATCGTGCCCGGCATCATGCCCATCGCCGGTTTCACCAAGCTGGCCCGGTTTTCCGATGCCTGCGGCGCCGAGATTCCGCGCTGGATGCGCAAGCAATTCGAGAGCTTTGGCGACGATGGCAAATCCATCCGCGCCTTCGGTCTCGATGTCGTCACCGAACTGTGTCGGCGCTTGCTGACCGGCGGCGCGCCGGGTCTGCATTTTTACGCGATGAACCAGTCGGCGCTGATCCGCGAAATCTGCCGGCGGCTGGCGTTGAGCTGAAAGCGGCGGCCGATTTGCCGCCGCTTTCAGTTCTTGACGCCCGGCTTGCGGCCGGGCGAGGCCGACGGGATGTAGCCGGCGATGCGGCAGAAAATCCCCTCGATCGGCTGGCCGTCCTTGAATGTCGTCATGCTGCACGTCGAGATGGCTTTGCTGTCCAGCAAGGCTTGTAGCGACTCGCGGACTTCCTGCAAACCGATGCCGGTGCCTTTGGCAATTTCCGCGTCGAGCGCCTGGCCGTGCTTTTTCAGGTGCGTGAGGATGGATTCGGTGTGCATGGGGAGCCTTTCTCGAAATGCCGACAGCCGTTTGAAGCTGCTGTCCGGGAAGCGCTGCTGGCCGCAGCGCCCGTTACGGATGGCCATGACCGCATCGACGCAAGAGCAAAACCTTGAGCGTCAAAAAGCTGTCTGGCGAACTAGAGAGCATAGCATGAATCCGTCGGAATTGCCAGCTATCTGCTTGATTGCGCTTGATTCTTTCGTCATCAGCGCTCCGGCAGCGGCTCGAACAGCGCGGCCAGATCGTCGTTGCCGAATTTGACTTCGACGCCGCGATCCTCGGAGAGGATGCCGGCGGCCAGTTCGGCCTTGCGTTCTTGCAGGGCGAGGATTTTTTCCTCGATGCTGCCGCGCACGATCAGCTTGTAGACGAATACCGGCTTGTCCTGGCCGAGGCGGTGGGCGCGGTCGGTGGCCTGGTTTTCGACGGCCGGGTTCCACCACGGGTCGTAATGGATCACGGTGTCGGCGGCGGTCAGGTTGAGGCCGACGCCGCCGGCCTTGAGGCTGATGAGAAAGACCGGCGCTTCGCCCTCCTGGAAACGGCGGATCGGCGTTTCGCGGTCGACGGTGTCGCCGGTCAGCGTGACATAGGCGATGCCGGCTTCATCGAGATCCTGCTGGATCAGCGCCAGCATGCTGGTGAATTGCGAAAAGACGAGAATGCGCCGGCCTTCGTCCACCAGTTCCGGCAGCATGGCCATCAAGAGGTCGAGCTTGGCCCGTTCCTTGACCTTTTTGGCCGCCGTCGCCCGCACCAGGCGCGGGTCGCAGCAGACCTGGCGCAGCTTCAGGAGGGCGTCGAGGATGACGATCTGGCTGCGGGCAAAGCCTTTCTGGGCGATTTCGTCGCGCACCTTGGCGTCCATCGCGGCGCGCACCGTCTCGTAGAGATCGCGCTGGCCGCCTTCGAGTTCGACGCTCCTGACGATGATGGTTTTCGGCGGCAATTCCTCGGCCACATCTTCTTTTTTGCGACGCAGGATGAAAGGGCGGATGCGCCGGGCCAGCAACTGCCGGCGTTCGCTGTCGCCCTGCTTTTCGATGGGGGTGCGCCAATGCCGGGTGAATTGCCTGGACGAGCCGAGAAAGCCGGGCAGCAGAAAATCGAACTGGCTCCACAGTTCGCCCAGATGATTTTCCAGCGGCGTGCCGGTCAGGCACAGGCGATGGCGCGCTTCGATCTTGCGCACCGCCTCGGCGCTGCGGCTCTGGGCGTTCTTGACCGTCTGCGCTTCGTCGAGAATCAAGAGGTGGTAGCGGTGCTGCATCAGGTCGTCGGCATCGCGCCAGAGCAGCGGATAGGTGGTCAGCGCCACGTCGTGTTCGGGGATTTCGGCGAAGCGGCTCTTGCGCTCCGGGCCATGCAGCGACAGCACGCGGAGATCGGGGGCGAAACGCGCCGCTTCGTGCTTCCAGTTGAAGATCAGCGAGGTCGGCAAGACGATCAGCGCCGGCCGGTCGAGGCGGCCTTCTTCTTTTTCCAGCAGCAGGTGGGCGAGCGTCTGCGCCGTTTTGCCCAGCCCCATGTCGTCGGCCAGGATGCCGGAGAGGTTTTGCGCCCGCAGGAATTGCAGCCAGG
>WQUQ01000214.1 GCA_009782025.1 Desulfobulbus sp.
GGCGTGCCGCTGCAATGCGACGAACCCGCCGATTTTCGCAGCTTCCGCATCGGCCTGTTCGGTCTCGACAAATTGCACCATCCGCAACGGACGGTCGACAGCCTGGCCCTGGCGCTCGACCGGATTCAATCCTGACCCGGCCGTGAACGAGAGGCGGCCGACCGCGCCTCGTTCGCGCCAGCTATCTATCGGTTCAGACGGCGCGCTGACGCCGCCTGTCCTTCCGGGAACGGCTCACCGCACGGTCAACCCGCGCAGCAATTCGCTCGCCCCCTCCCAGAAAATCTGCACGCCCACGCACAGCAGGATGAAGGCCGACAGGCGCAGAAACACCACCAGGCCGACCGCGCCCAGCGGACGCAGGAGGCGGCTCGCGTAGCGGAAGGTCAGCAGCACCAGGAAGCCAGTCATCACCGTGGCCGTCAGGCCCGCCGGCGAAATTGGCGGCGGTGATCGCCCATTTGGGGTTGTGCAGCGCCGCGCCGACGGTGATGGCGGCGGAGATCGAGCCTGGCCCGCAAGTCAGCGGAAAGGCCATCGGATAAAACGCCTGGAGGCGCACGCGCTCGTCATCGACCAGCGACGCCATCGCGCTGTGCTCCGAACTGGCGACCTGTTGCGCAGTCAGCATGCCCCAGGCGGTGAAGGCGACGATCAGCCCGCCGGCGACGCGGACGATGGGAATCGAGACGCCGAAAAAATCCAGCACATAGGTGCCGATCAGCATGGCGACGGCCAGCATCAGCGCCACGTTGATGCCGACGCGCGTAGCCATGGCGCGGCGCACGTCAGGCTCCAGATCGCGCGTCAGGTTGACGAACACCGGCGCCACGGCGGGCGGGTTGAGAATGGGCAACACCGCCGCCAGCGCCAGCAGCAGGCTTTTACCGAAGGCGATGGCGAGAATGGATATTTCCATGGCACCCGCGGTCACATGCCCGCCACGCCAACGCCCGCGCTTCGCGCTGCCTCGGCAAGCGCCGCATCCTGCGTGGCGATGGGCAGTTGCAGGCGCAATGCCAGCTCAAGATAAACGGCGTCGTAACTGGTCAGTTCATGACGCAGCGCCAGCGCCAGCAGCAGACCCGGCTCGGGGGGACTGGAATGGATTGCGATGGGCAGCAAGGATAGCTGTGCCAGCAATTCCTGCGCTTGACTGGCGATCATGACCTGGCGCTTGCACGCGGTGCGCAACACGTTGGCAAACTCCGACCACAGTAATGGCGGCGCCAGCGCGCGTTCCTGTTCCAGCCGTCTGGCCATGGCGGCGCTGTAGTCCGTGGCTTGATTTTCCAGAATCCAGCCGCAAACCACGGAGTTGTCGAGGACGAAGGCCATCAGTCCAGCCCCTCGCGGGCAATGGCTTTTAAATCACCCGGCAAACGTATCCCGCGCGACAGCAAACGCAGGCGATGGAAAATTTCGCCAATCTCGGCTCGTCGATCGAGGCTGGGTTCAACCACAGGAACCAGCCGCACCATGGGTTTGCCGCGCTTGGCAATGACGACCTCCTCGCCGCCTTCAGCGCGAAGGATCAGTTCCGACAAACGATTTTTGGCTTCGGCCAACGGAATGCTCAACATGGCTAGGCTTTACAAAAAGTATCTAGCTTGATTTTGGGTTAAATATCGAGGCTTGTCCAGTTTGCGCCGCTTCCTTTATTCTCTCGGGTTCCCCCAACGCTGCACGGCACAACCATGAGCATCGCCATCAAGACGCCCGAAGAAATCGAAAAAATGCGCGTCGCCGGCCGCCTTGCCGGCGAGGTGCTCGACTATATCGAGCCTTTCGTCAAACCCGGCGTCACGACCGAAGAACTGGATCGCCTCTGTCACGACCTGATGGTCGATGGTCAGGGCTGCATCCCGGCCCCCTTGAATTACGCGCCTTCGGGCTACAACCCCTATCCCAAGTCGATCTGCACCTCGATCAACCAACAGGTCTGCCACGGCGTGCCGAGCGATCGCGCGCTCAAGCATGGCGACATCGTCAATCTCGACATCACGACCATCAAGGATGGTTTTCACGGCGATACCAGCCGCATGTTCATCGTCGGCGCTGGCTCGATCCTGGCCAAGCGTTTATGCGAAATCACCTTCGAGTGCATGTGGCTGGGCATCTCGGCGGTGCGCCCCGGCGCTTATCTCGGCGACATCGGGGCCGCCATCCAGAAGCATGCCGAAAAGAACGGCTATTCGGTGGTGCGCGAATTCTGCGGTCACGGCATCGGCCGCAAATTCCACGAGGAGCCGCAGGTGCTGCACTACGGCAAGGCCGGCACCGGCCCGCTTCTTACACCGGGCATGATCTTCACCATCGAGCCGATGATCAACGCCGGCAAGGCCGCGATCCGCGAGATGTCCGACGGCTGGACCATCGTCACCAAGGATCGCAGCCTGTCGGCGCAATGGGAACATACGGTGCTGGTGACCGAGAGCGGTTACGAAATCATGACCCAGTCGGCCGGCTGCCGCCCCAAGCCCGACTGGATTGTGTAATCCATGCCGGCCGCGCTGGGCATCGACATCGCTGCGCTGCGCGCCGAGGTCAAGGCCGATCAGGCCGCGCTGCGCCAGCGCTACGAACAGACCGGCGATGCCGGCGAGGTATTGCGTGGGCGCTGCGCCCGCGTCGATGCCCTCCTCCGCCGGCTGTGGGCGGCGCTGGCCATGCCGGATGCGGCGGCGCTGGTGGCGGTTGGCGGCTATGGCCGGGGCGAGCTTTACCCGGCTTCCGACATCGATCTGCTGATTCTGCTGCCGCGCCCGGCCAGCCAGGCGCTGCGGGAAAAACTCCAAACCCTGCTCGGTCATTTCTGGGACATCGGCCTGGAAGTGGCGCACAGCGTGCGCACCGTCGCCCAGTGCCGTGAAGAGGCCGAGCGCGACATCACGGTCCAGACGACGCTGCTCGAAACCCGTCTGCTGACCGGCAACGCCACGCTGTTCGCCGCCCTTGCCCGGCGTCTGCGCCGCCATCTCGATCCGCTGGCCTTTTTCGAGGCCAAGCGCCTGGAACAGCAGGAACGCTACCTGCGCTTCAACGAAACGCCTTACAGCCTGGAGCCGAATTGCAAGGAATCGCCGGGCGGTCTGCGCGATTTTCAGATGATTTTCTGGATCGCCCAGGCCGCCGGTTACGGCGCCGGCTGGGCCGACCTCGAACGCCACGGCTTTTTGACCCGCGAGGAGATGGAGCACGCCGACCGCTGCGAAGAATATCTGCGCCAGTTGCGCATCCGCCTGCATTTCGCGGCCGGCCGGCGCGAAGATCGGCTGTTGTTCGACTACCAGGATCTGCTGGCCGGCGAATTCGGCTTCGTCCCGACGCCAGCGCGGCGCGCTTCGGAGCAGTTGATGCAGGCGTATTACCGCAACGCCAAGGCGGTCGTGCTGCTCAACACCATTCTGTTGCAGAACATGGAAGCGGCGCTGACGCCGGCCAGCCAGCAAACGCCGCAGGCCCTCGGCGAGCATTTCCAGAGCGTCGGCGGGCGGCTCGACGTGGCCGACGAAACCCTGTTCGAGCGCCGGCCGGCGGCCATTCTCGACACCTTTCGGGTCATGCAGGAACATCACGAACTGCACGGCCTGACGGCGCGCACGCTGCGCGCGCTGTGGCGCGCCCGTGAGCGGATCACGCCGGAATTTCAGGGCGACCCGGCGCAGCGCGCCGCTTTCCTCAAGCTGTTCCAGAGCCAGCGCGGCATCATTCACGCTTTCCGGCGGATGAACCAGCTCGACATCCTCGGCGCTTACCTGCCCAATTTCGGCCGCATCGTCGGCCAGATGCAGCACGACCTGTTTCACGTCTACACCGTCGACCAGCACATCCTGCAAGTGATGCGCAATCTGCGCCGGTTCACGATGAGCGAATTTGCCCACGAATACCCTGACTGCTCGCGCCTGATTAACGAATTCGACCGCCACTGGCTGCTCTATGTGGCCGCCCTCTTCCACGACATTGCCAAGGGGCGCGGCGGCGACCATTCTGAACTGGGCGCCGTCGACGCCCGGGAATTCTGCGAACAGCACGGCCTCGCCGCTGACGATGGCGAACTGATCGTGTGGCTGGTCAAGGATCATCTGGTCATGTCGCAGGTTGCCCAGAAGACAGACCTCAGCGACCCCGAAGTCATCGCCGGCTTCGCCCGCCGGGTCGGCGACGTTCGCCGCCTGACGGCGCTCTACCTGCTGACCCATGCCGACATCCGCGGCACCAGTCCGAAGGTCTGGAATCAGTGGAAAAGCCGTCTGCTGGCCGATCTCTATTATCAGACGCGGCACGCGCTACAGCAGGGCGAAGCGCCGCCGGCCCACGGCGTGATCGCCGAGCGCCAGGCCGAGGCGATGCGCCTCTTGCGCTACTTCGCGCTCTCCGACACCGTGCATGAGCGATTGTGGAAGCAGCTCGACACCGTATACTTTCTGCGCCACTCGGCCGAGGAAATCGCCTGGCACACCCGCGCCCTGCATTACCGCATCGACAACAACCGGCCCGTCGTCAGCGCTCGCCTGCACCCGGACGGCGACAGCCTGCAAGTGATGGTCTACACCCAGGACCAGCCCGACCTCTTCGCCCGCCTCGTCGGCTTCTTCGCCCGCGCCGGCTACAGCATCGTCGACGCCAAAATCCACACCACCGCGCACGGTTACGCCCTCGACAGCTTCGTCGTGCGCGACATGCTCGCCCGCGACAACCACCGCGACATGCTCGCCTACATCGAGCACGAACTGGAGCAGCGGCTGATCCGGCAAACGCCGCCGGAGACGCCGCCAGGCAAACTGCTGCCGCGCCAGGTCAAGCACTTCCCGATCAAGCCGGAAGCCCGCATCGTCGAGGACGAGCGCGGCGGCAACTTCGTCCTCTCGCTCGTCGCCGCCGACCGCCCCGGCCTGCTGTACACCGTCGCCACCATCCTCACCCAACATGGCGCCAACCTGGAAACAGCCAAGATCGCCACGCTCGGCGAACGGGCCGAGGATGTCTTTTTAATCAGCGGCGGCGACCTCCACGACAGCGCCAGCCGCATCCGGCTGGAGACGGAATTGATGGAACGGCTGAAGATCTGACCCTGGTCACGGCTCCCGAGATTGCTCACGGAGCAATGGGATGGCGACCGCACCCGCGAATCTTGCGATTGCGGATACAGTCGGAAGTTTCCGAATGAAATTTCCGAATGAACTTATTCACCCGGCAATCAAATTTACATGCTCTTTCCGGCGCCGTTGGCCCCCACCCTGGCCCTCCCCCGCAAGCAGGGGAGGGAATCGGACTCCTTCCCCCACTCGCGGGGGAAGGTTGGGATGGGGGGCAATGTCATCTGCTTGACTGCCGGGCTATTCACCCGGCAATTAAGTGTTGTCATTCTGCGCGGAGCGAAGCGTAGTCGCAGAATCCACAAGCCGCATGGATGCTGCGACGTAGCGCAATGACGTAGCGGGAATGTTCAATGCTTGATTGCCGGATCAATAATATTGACCGCGTGTAATCGTTCGATTACAATGGCTGCCATGACCTATACCGTAAAACGCCTTGAAGAATTCTCAAACTGGCTCAAAGGTCTGAAAGATGTAATAACCCGCCAGCGCCTGAACAAGCGGCTGAAGAAAGTTCAGCTGGGTACTTTGGGCGACATCGAGTCCGTCGGCGAAGCCGGCGTGTTCGAGATGCGCGAACACTTTGGCCGGGGCTGGCGCATGTATTACATCCAGCGTGGCAACGAGTTGATTGTGATGCTGGGTGGCGGTGACAAGTCGACGCAGCAAGCTGACATTCGCCGAGCGATTGCGCTGGCGAAAACCTTGAAGGATTGACGATGACAAAGATTTCTGACCTCCCCGAATTCGATGCCGCCGAGTATCTGAACAACGACGAGGAAGTTGCGGCCTATTTAACAGCCGTTCTCGAAGATAACGACCCGGCGCTGTTTGCGGCTGCCCTCGGCGACATTGCCCGGGCGCGAGGCATGGCGCAGGTTGCCCGCGATGCGGGCATCGCCCGTGAAGCGCTTTACAAGGCGCTTCGCCCCGGCAGCGCACCACGTTTCGAGACAATCAGCCGAGTTTGCAGCGCTCTAGGCGTGCGCCTGGTGGCCGAACCGATGCACCCGGCGCACTGACTAAAAAAATAATCGTTTGATCTACCCCGGCCTGCGCAATTACGAGGCTGCGCCCTCTCCAGCGCCCGGCCAACCGGCGACGATGCCGGGGATTTCGCTGGCGGGGACGGGGCGGCTGAAATAGTAGCCCTGGTACTCGTGGCACTTCATGGCGATCAGGGAGGCCAGTTGATCCTGGGTTTCGACGCCTTCGGCGATGGCCTTGAGGCCGAGATTGCGGGCCAGGTCGATGATGGTGGTGACGATGGCGATTTTGCCTTCGATAGCCAGATCGCGGACAAAGGATTGGTCGATTTTCAGGCGGTTGAGGACAAAGCGTTGGACGTAGGAAAGGCTGGAATAGCCGGTGCCGAAGTCGTCGAGGGCGATCTGCACGCCCAGTTTCGACAGGGTTTCGAGATGCGTGGTGGCCCGCTCGACATTGTCCATCAGCAGGCTTTCGGTGATTTCAAGCTCCAGAAGATGCGGCGATAGCTGCGCTTCGTCGAGCGCCGCCTTGATCTGGAGGGGCAAGTCGCTCTGTTTGAACTGGCGGGCCGAGAGGTTGACCGCGACGCGCAGATTCAGCCCCATCCGCTGCCATTGCGCGCCCTGGCGGACGGCTTCATGGAGCACCCAGTGGCCGATTTCGAGAATCAGGCCCGATTCTTCGGCAACCGGGATGAATTGCCCTGGCGGGATCATTCCCCGCTCCGGGTGATGCCAGCGCAGCAGGGCTTCAACACCGACGACCCGCTGTTCGGTGAGATCGATTTGCGGCTGGTAGGCCAGATAGAGTTGATTCCCATCGGCCAGCGCTTTTCTCAACTCGGCATCGAGGAGAAAACGCTGATGGGCGCGGGCGTTCATTTCGCGGGTGAAAAAGCGGAACTCGCCACGCTCATCGCTATATTTGGCCGAACGGCTGGCCGTGGCGGCCTGGCTCAGGAGGGTGTCGCCGGCATCGGTATCGTAGGGAAACACGCTGACGCCGGCGGTCAGGCTGATGTTGACGGCGGCTGAACGCATTTTCAGGCTGTACGCGCCGCCCAGCCGCTGGAGCAACTGCCGCGTGCGCCGGGCGGCCTGATCGACGCCGCAGTGCGGCAGGAGCATGGCAAATTCGTCGACGGACAGATGGGCGACGATTTCTTCCTCGTGTTTCTCCCCGTTCAGACGCTTGGCGATGGCCTGGAGCAATTCATCGCTGCGATCGGTGCCGATGGTCTCGTTGATTTCGCGGAAATAATCGACGTTGAGAACGACCAGGGACACTTCCGCGTTGTCGCGGCGGGCTTCGTCCAGAATGCGCTCCAGTTGTTCAAGGAGCATGCGCCGGTTGGGCAGGCCGGTCAGGACATCGAAATAGATCAGGTCGTGCAGGCGGCTCTCGGCCTCCTTCCTTTCCGAGAGGTCGGTGGCGATGAAGATGAAATGGGTAATCTGGCCATTGCCGTCACGCAGCGCGGAAATCTGGTGCCACATGGCGATCGGGTCTTTGTTCTGGCGCTGATCGAGGGTTTCGCCTTGCCACTGGCCGGTGAGTTTCAATTGATCCCAGGCCCGCGTGTAAAAATCGGCAGCGCGATGGGGATGGCGGAAGATCGCCAGATTTTCCCCGATCAAATCGGCGGCGGCGTAGCCATAGATCCGGGCCGCTGCCGGGTTGACCTGAAGAATGCACTCCTGGCTGTCGGCAACGATAATCGCATTCGAACTGTGTTCGATGACCAGTCCGGCAATGTCCGATGCGTGCTGGTAGCTGCTGATTTCGGACAACAAATGGCGCAGGGTTTCGCCCAGTTGTCCGATTTCGTCCCCGGCATGGTCATGGGCGAAGCGGCTCACCTGCGCCAGGCCATCGGCTTCGACCCGGCCGCCCTTGAGGCTTTCGCCAACGGTGCGGTCCAGCATCTCCAGGCGGCGCGTCACCAACTGGCGAAGGGCGAACAGGAACAGCAAGGCGGACAAGAGGATCATGCCCAGCGCCGGCAAAGCCAGCCGCACAACATCCTGCCGGTTGAGAATATTCGTGGCATCGAGATCGATGGCGGTCAGCACATACCATTGCAATTCCGGCAGCCAAACCAGGGCCACCTGCTGCGGGCGGCCTTCGAGCCGGGTCGAGAGCAATTCCACCTCGCCAGGCTTGGCCTGCGCCTGCATCAGGGACGCACGAACGCGGGCAATGTCCCGCTCATTGTCGATCAGATCGAGCAGGTTGGGCTTTCCTTCGCTCTGGTCAGCGCTGCCGACGGGATCGAAGGCAATCCGCGCACGATTCATATGCATCCGGATGAATCCGCCGCTGTCGACGACGATGGGCGTCAGCCCGTCCTCGTGGCGAAAAGCGAACGCATCGAGAAAGTGGTTCAGTTCAACGCCCGTGCCAACGATGCCGAGCGGCGTTCCATCGGCCTTTTTGACGACCACGTTGAACCATACCTTGGTCACCTCCAGATGAGCATTCGCCTGGATATTGATGCTGTAACCGCTGCGTTTGCCCAGCGTGCGAACAAACCACTGCCCTTCCTCGCTATCCATAGGCATCCGGTAGCGCGGCTCGGCACTGAAAAGACGCCGATCGTCATTGAAATAAAAATTGCCGCTGCTGGCGGGCACCATGAACCAGGATCGATCCCGAAAAACCGCCCGAAATTCTTCTGCCCTGGCCAGCGCGGACTCGCGCAAAGCATGGTCGTTTTCATTGGCCAGCCAGGCCGCGATGGGTTTCGACTGGGCCATCTCCCGCGCCGAGCGCAGTTCGTTCTCCAGAATATTCTCGGCCAGTTGGGCATTGAGCTGCGCGGTTGCCCGCAAGAAATCAGCGCCCAGGCCGGCGCGCAGACTCACAAGCACCTGCTGGCCTGCCAACCCGCCCAGCAAGAGGGCCAATACCGTGCCGCCAATCAGGGCCAGCAGTAGTTTGCTGCGCAATCCGAAACGAATGGCCATCGCTTGACTCCCAAACGCCGCATCATCGACAGAGGCGGTTGATTCGCCCAACGCATTTGCATCTCGCCCACAAGTACTACGCTTTTGGGACAGTACGGCATTCTACCCATTTCAAACCCCGATCGACCAGCCGGCCGATCAACCGGCTCAATGCCAGGCCAGGGCGCCCTCGCCGTCCAACGCGAATGTCATGCCATGATGGCGCGGATCATTGACCCGGTAGCTCTGTCCTGCGCAGCGGATCACCACGCCTTCAAAAACGCCTGATTCGATCTCTACCTTGGCCGTTGCGGCCAGATCCATCCGTTGTTGCAGCCAATCGGCGCGCTGCTTCAGTGCTTCCCGTTCTTCGAGCAGATGCAGGCGGCTGGATTCGGCCTTTTCGGCAAATCCCGGCGGCAGAGACCCGGGCTGTTTTTTGCCGATGTCCGCCAACTGCGCCAACTTGTCGATCTGTGCGGATTTTTCTGACTGGGCAAGGGCAATCGCATCCCGCTCCCGGTGCAGTTCCTGGGTGTCGCCGACTTCGATGCGGGTTGCGGTCTGGGCAGCCGAGCCAATCACCCTGGCCTTGACCAGCAGCCCCGCCTGCGCCACGCCGCCGACCAGCAGCCCCCGCTTTTTGTCGCCGATCACGATCCGCTGCCCGGCGACGAGATGGCACAACATGGCAAAGTCATCGATGAGGATGGCCTCCCCCGCCTCGATGGCCGCCTGTTGTGCGAAGGCAGCCGAAAAACTGCCGTGGCAGCGGATATGCCGGAGTTCGGCTTCCGGGTGGCCCAGCGAACCGACCACGCCGCCCTTGATTCTGATATTGCCGCCGGCCTCCAGCGTCGCGTCTTCGACCGTGCCGCCGATTTCGATGTCGCCGCCGGCCTTGACGGTCATGCCCGCCTGCACATCGCCGGCAATGGTCACCGAACCCTCAAAAACGACATTGCCCGTGGCGATGCTGACGTTTTTCGACTGAAACGTCGGCTCGACCATCACCCCGCCAGGTACTTCGACCGGCTGGCCGCTTTGCGCGGCGATCAGCTCATCGAGGTTTTTCGGGTTGATGGATACGCCTTCCAGTTTGTGCGAGAAGGCAGCCTCCTTGCCTTTTTTGGCGGGAATCACGCGCCCGGTAATGGTTCTCCCCGCTTCGCCCTCCGTGGCGCGGATCCGCCGCAGCAGCGGGACGCCCGGCTGAACGGTCTGGATGTCGCCCAGATTGCGGTAATCGACCCGGCCGCTGCTGTCGATCTGCGGCACGCGCGAACGCATCTCCAGCAGCAATTGCAAACGGCCATCCTCGCCGTGCACCGGCTCCTTGCCCCGGGCGACCACGATGCCGCCGGCGCTTCCCGTTGCGGCCGAAGCGATGGCCTGGCGAATGGCTTCGCCATCGACGCCATAAATCACATGCTGCTCGGCCAAGGCGCGGTAAATGGCATTTTCATCAACCGGCTCGCCTCCGCGAGGCGGCAAGAGGGTCAACACGGCCGTCATGAGATTCGCGTCAAGCGTCAGCGACACCTCGCCATCGACCACATCGGCGACCGGAAAAGCCGCCACGGCATGCCCCGCGCCGATCGTTCGGGATAACTCGGCCAGCGCCTCATCCCTGACCCGGCAAGCGCCAAAACCGGCACGGGCCAAGGCCGAGACGACAGCCGCCGTCAGCGCGGCCGGGGGCGTTTCGGGTGTTTCGGGCGGAGCGTGAGGAAGCGCAGCCGGGGCAAAACTGGCCACCACGGTTTTTCCCTCCTGCGCAAAGACAAGCCCTGGCAGCAGATCAACCGGGGACGCGGGGGTGGATTCAGTGTCGGCAACGAGGGCGTTCATGGCGATGGTTTTCTCCTGAGCCTATTGATCCGGCAATCAAGCATTGAACATTCCCGCTACGTCATTGCGCTACGTCGCAGCATCCATGCGGCTTGTGGATTCTGCGTACTGCGACTTCGCG
>WQUQ01000215.1 GCA_009782025.1 Desulfobulbus sp.
TCGGCGCGCCGCTCGGTGGCCGAGCATTGCAGGCCGATGTCGTCCCAGGCGCCGGCCGGCGTGTACTTTTCCCCGGCCAGCACGGCCTTGATCGCCCGGTGCACCAGGAGGTCGGGATAACGCCGGATCGGCGAGGTGAAATGCGTGTAGTGCTCGTAGGCCAGACCGAAATGCCCCACGTTGTCGGGGCTGTACATGGCCTGTTTCAGCGAGCGCAGCATGACTGTTTGCAGCAACTGGAAATCCGGACGCAGCTTGACCTTCTCCAGCAGTACCGCGTAGTCCTTGGCGCGCGGATCGTCGCCGCCGCCCAGGGCCAGCCCGAATTCGCCGAGGAAAGCGCGCAGATTTTTCAGTTTTTCCTCGGACGGGCCGGGATGCACGCGGTACAGGCAGGTCTGCTTGTGCGCGGCGAGAAAATCCGAGGCGCAGACATTGGCCGCCAGCATGCACTCCTCGATCAGCCGATGCGCGTCGTTGCGCACCACCGGCACAATGTTCTCGATCTTGCCATCGGCATTGAACAGCATCTGCGTCTCGGTGGTCTCGAAATCGATCGCGCCGCGCGCCGAACGTGCTCTGTGCAGAGCCTGGAACAACTTGTAAAGATTCTTGAGGTGGGGCAGCGCCGCCTGCTGCGCCGCGTCCTCCGGCGCAGTTTCGCCGGACAGCCACGACCACACCTGGTTGTAGGTCAGGCGGGCATGCGAGCGGAACACCGCCGGATAGAAGCGGTAGCCGCCGACCTTGCCGCCGGCGCCGATGTCCATGTCGCAAACCATGGCCAGGCGCTCGACATCGGGATTCAGCGAGCAGATGCCGTTGGACAGTTTTTCCGGCAGCATCGGGATGACCCGGCGCGGAAAATAGACGGAATTGCCGCGCTGCAACGCCTCCTGGTCGAGCGCCATGCCCGGCCGCACGTAATGCGACACGTCGGCGATGGCCACGACCAGACGCCAGCCGCGCCCCTTCTTCTCGCAATACACGGCGTCGTCGAAATCGCGCGCCGTCTCGCCGTCGATGGTGACCAGCGGCAGCGTGCGCAAATCCTCGCGTCCGGCCAGGTCGGCCTTCTTCACCTTGGCCGGCAGCGCCTTGTTCTCGGCCAGCGCCGCCGGCGAGAATTCAAAGGGCAGATCGTGCTTCCTCAACGCGATCTCGATTTCCATGCCCGGATCGGCATAATTGCCGAGCACCTCGACGATGCGCCCGATCGGCTGCGAGAACTTGCTCGGCTGCTCGATGATCTCGACCATCACCACCTGGCCGGATTGGACGGATTGAGCCTTGAGCTTGCCCTTCTTCTCCGGCGGTACCAGGATGTCCTGGGCAATGCGCTTGTTTTCCGGCGCCACGACGACCACGCCATGTTCGACGAAGACGCGACCGACGATGCGCGAATTGGCCCGCTCGGTGACCTCGACGATGCTCCCCTCGGGCCGCCCTTTGCGGTCGATGCCGGTGACCCGGACCAGCGCCCGGTCGCCGTGCAGCACCTTGCCCATCTGATGCGAGTCGAGAAAAATGTCGGCGCTGCCGTCGTCGGGAATCAGAAAACCATAGCCATCGGGGTGACCCATGATCTTGCCGGCGGTCAGGCTGGCCCGCTCGGGCAGAATATAGGCCCCCTTGCGGTTGCGCAGCAACTGGCCTTCGCGCTCCATCGCGCCGAGCCGGCGCAGAAACATCTCACGCTCGCCCTCGGCGATGTCGAGCAAGCCGGCCAATTCGGCGAAACCGAGCGGGCGCCCCTCGTCAGCGAGGATTTGCATCACATATTCGCGTGACGGCAACGGGTGATCGTAGCGGGCGGATTCGCGTTCGATGAAAGGATCGGCGCGGCGGATTTTTGATAGTTTTTTACTTGACACTTATTTTTCTTTCTCTAGAATGGCGGCTCCTCGCACCTGTGCCCAGGTGGCGGAATTGGTAGACGCACTAGTTTCAGGTACTAGCGGGTAACTCCGTGGGGGTTCGAGTCCCTTCCTGGGCACCAAAGAAGCATCCAG
Organism: Desulfobulbus sp.; assembly: GCA_009782025.1. Lineage (GTDB taxonomy): Bacteria > Pseudomonadota > Gammaproteobacteria > Burkholderiales > Rhodocyclaceae > Azonexus. Next base: position 2,013 of record WQUQ01000215.1, read on the forward strand.
AGTAGTCCATAGAAGTAAAAATAACAAGCAATAACAATGGTTTGCGGACTTTTTCCTGTCCATGGCAGGCTATGGAAATCCATTGCAATCTACATCTGAGTAACCATCCCCCGGCAGAGCCGGGGGCATTCGATTGTGAGCCGCTCAAAGCGGCTGGTCGGGGTCGCTAACGCGGCCCCGCATTCTTGGAGCCACCAGCTCGGTGGCGACTCATCTCCACAGGCCGAGTTGATCCAACCTCTCGTCCTCTTGCTCCTGCTTCTTGATGTACTCTGGCATTTCAAGTTGCCATTGCATTAAAGCTTTTCACATAAATCAAAGCGACATCAGGAAAGGCCGGGGCAACCTGGCTTTTTTTATATGCGTTCGGCTTGGATCATGAGCAGGGTCTCAGCACTCGGATGTCATTCTTCGATTGGCGGGGCCGAATTGCACAAAATTTAAGCTGTAGAAGTGTTCAGATCTTCCCCAGGAGCCGCAGATAGTTCCGATGCAGCGCATCGACCCGCGCCGCCAGGGTGGCGAGATCGCCGTCATTGACGATCACGTCGTCGGCGGCGGCCAGGCGCTCGGCCCGCGTTGCCTGGGCGGCCATGATGGCGCGCACGGCCGGTTCATCGTGCCCGTTGCGGGCCATGACGCGGGCAATCTGTAATTCTTCCGGGCAATCGACGACCAGAATGCGCCAGTAGTGATCGCCGCGATGGCCGCCGCCCTCGACCAGCAGCGGCACCGCGACCATGACGTAGGGCGTCGTCGCGGCCTGGCAGCGACGGGTCGATTCCTGGCGGATCAGCGGATGCAGGATGGCTTCCAGCCGCTGTCGCCGCTCCGGGTCGGCAAAGACCAGCCGGCGCATCGCGGCGCGGTCGAGCGCGCCGCGCGCATCGGCGGCTTGCGGCCCGAATTCGGCGAGCAACGCCGGCATCGCCGCGCCGCCCGGCCCGGTCAGTTCGTGGGCGATGGCGTCGGCATCGACCAGCGTCGCGCCGCGCTCGGCGAACAGATCGCCAACCCGGCTCTTGCCGCTGCCGATGCCGCCGGTCAGACCGATGAGCCGGGCGCTCACGGACAAGCTCGCGGCGACGGCCTGGCCAAACCGCCGTTCAACGCGCCGAGCAGCGCCGCCCGATCCGCCGCCGGCCCCTCGGCGCGCAGGCCGATCGTGCCATCCTTGTTCGGCCGCGGCATCAACCGGGCGGAGCGGACGCCCTTGTTTTTCAACTCGGCGAGACGTTCCTGACCGCCCTTCTCGCCGGAAAAAACGCCGAGCGAGATGGCAAAGCGGTTAGGGCCGTCCGGCACGACGAAATAGTCGGTAATGCCCAGTTGGCGCAATTCGCCCGCCTTCTTGTCGGCCTCGGCCTTGTTCGCCAGCGGCGGAATGTAGATCCACCAGCCGCCGTTCTCGCCGCCCTCCAGCCACTTGACCGTGAAGGCGGGAAAACGGGCGCCGAGCAGCGAACCCAGGCGATCGGCATCGGCCGCCGACAGGTGATCCCAGAGCAGGCAGACGCGGGCGGCGCCACCGCCTGCTGCGACTTCCGGCCCGGCGGCGGCAGGCGTGACGGCAGCGGCAGGAGGCGGCGGGGCGGTTTCCGCCGGAGGTTCCTTGGCCGCCGGCAGGGGCGGCTCCTTGTCGCGCGAGACGATGACCAGGCTTTCAGGGCGCACCTGGCGGGCCGCACGCTCGGCATCCGGCTGTTCCGGCTTGCCCAGGTAGTCATTGCTGAAGGCGTAGAACAACAGGTTGGCGAGAACGAGCAGAAAAACCAGGATTTTCACGATGTCAGCCGACCTTGGGCAAATAAGGGCAGTACGTTATCCGAAAACGCTCCGCCATGCCATGCCGCCATGGCGACGAGAAAGCCGATAATAGCGTGCGTAGCCGGACTGACGATCAGGCTGGCTGTCGCCTCCTCATGGAACACGCACCGCAGCGCCCAGTCCTTGCCGCGCTTCTCCATCTCATACCCCTGGCCTTCGATCAGGCGCAGCAAGGAAACCTCTTTCTTGAGCCGCTCCAACTCGGCTTCGGGGATGCGGGGCATGGCGTTCTCCAGAAATATTTTCGATCAAGCAATGATGCTTGATAATCTATTCACCCGGCCATTAAGTATTGAATGATGCGTTCAGAATCCATCGTCATGGGGTAGACCCAACAGTTGTGTCACCAGCCGCCATTTCGAGATCAAGGCAGGTCGAGACGGGTGTTCATATCGAGGTCGAAGCGCCCATACGGG
>WQUQ01000216.1 GCA_009782025.1 Desulfobulbus sp.
ATTTTCAAATCAGCCGAGGACGCGAAGGCGAAGCGCAGACAGTACGGTTGTACGGCAAGCGAAGCCGACAAAGTCATCGGTTGATTTGGAAATGGAATCAGTTCTCCTTACCCCAGGAATCCTTGAGCGTGACCGTGCGGTTGAATACCGGCTGGCCGGGTTGTGCGTCGTGGCGGTCGGCGACGAAATAGCCGTGGCGCTCGAACTGGAAGCGTTGTTCCGGCCGGGCGTTTTTCAGGCTGGGTTCGAGTTGGGCGGTGATGACGGTTTTTGAGGCCGGGTTGAGGTCGTCGAGGAAGTTGCGTTCCAGGTCGGGGGCGTCGCCCTCGCGCCGGGCGCCGGGGGCCGGGACGCGGAACAGGCGGTCGAACAGGCGGATTTCCGCCGGGCAGGCGTGGGCCGCCGAAACCCAATGCAGATTGCCCTTGACCTTGACGCTGTCGGCGCCCGGCGTGCCGGATTTGGTGTCGGGCAGGTAGGCGCAATGCACGGCGATGACCTTGCCGGTGGCATCCTTGTCGCAGCCGGTGCATTCGACGACGTAGCCGTAGCGCAGGCGCGCCTTGTTGCCGGGGAACAGGCGGCGAAAGCCTTTTTCGGGGATTTCCTGAAAATCCTCGGCCTCGATCCACAGTTCGCGGCCGAAGGGCATGGTGCGCTCGCCGAGTTCAGGGTGCAGCGGGTGGTTGGGGGTCTGGCAGTCCTCGAACTGGCCGGCCGGATAGTTGTCGATGATGAGTTTCAAGGGGTCGAGCACGGCGACGCGGCGCTGGTCGGATTCGTTCATGACTTCGCGCTGGGCGTCCTCGAACAGCGCGTAATCGATCAGCGAGTCGTTTTTGGAGACGCCGATGCGCTCGGCGAAGAGCCGGAAACCTTCCGGCGCATAGCCGCGCCGGCGGGCGCCGACCAGGGTCGGCAGGCGCGGGTCGTCCCAGCCATCCACATGCTTGTCATCGACCAACTGGATCAGTTTGCGCTTGGAGAGCACGATATAGGTCAGATTCAGGCGCGAGAACTCGATCTGCTGCGGCAGCGGGCGCTGCACCAGGCCGCCCTCGGCCAGGCGCTCCAGCAGCCAGTCGTAGAAGGGCCGCTGATCCTCGAATTCGAGCGTGCAGATGGAATGGGTGATGCACTCCAGCGCGTCCTCGATGGGATGGGCATAGGTGTACATCGGGTAGATGCACCATTTGTCGCCGGTGTTGTGGTGGCTGGCGTGGCGGATGCGGTAGATGGCCGGGTCGCGCAGGTTGATGTTGGGCGCGGCCATGTCGATTCTGGCGCGCAGGACGTGCGCGCCATCGGCGAATTCGCCGGCCTTCATGCGCTGGAACAAATCCAGATTCTCGGCAACGCTGCGGTTGCGGTAAGGCGAATCCTTGCCCGGCTGCGTCAGCGTGCCGCGGTTGGCGCGCATGGCCTCGGCGGACTGGCTGTCGACGTAGGCATGGCCGGCAGAAATCAGGTATTCGGCGAAGGCGAACATCCAGTCGAAATAATCGGAGGCGTAGTAGCGGTTGTTCTCGTCACCCATCTCCCACGAGCAGCCGAGCCATTGAACCGAGTCGACGATGGAATCGACGTATTCCTGCTCTTCCTTTTCCGGGTTGGTATCGTCGAAACGCAGGTGGCAGCGGCCGCCGTATTGGGCGGCGAGGCCGAAGTTGAGCAGGATCGACTTGGCATGGCCGAAGTGCAGATAGCCGTTCGGCTCGGGCGGAAAGCGGGTGCGGATGCGCGCCGGATCGAGGGGCGCGGCGGCATGGTCGGCAGCGGGGCCGGGACGGCCGACCCAGCGGCGCTGGGCGTGCTTGCCCGCCGCCAGATCGGCCTCGATGATGTTCCTGATGAAATGGGCGGCCGGGGCGGCGGGAGGGATTTCGTGGCTCATGACGTAGCGCGGGAATGAGGCTGAAATGGGGCTGGATCGCGGATCGCCATTCTAGCAGCGGGCGGTGCGGCCCGCTCGGGGTGCGGCCCTACAGCACCAGGCCGCCGAGGTACCAGCCCATACCGGCCAGCAGCGCGCTGCACGGAATGGTCAGAATCCAGGCCCAGACGATGTTGCCGGCGACATCCCAGCGCACCCGCCGGGCGCCGCGCGTGGTGCCGACGCCGACGATGGCGCCGGTGATGGTGTGGGTGGTCGACACCGGGATGCCGAAGGCCGAGGCCAGGAACAGGGTGAAGGCGCCGCCGCTGTTGGCGCAGAAGCCACGCGCCTGGTTCAGCTTGGTGATGCGATTGCCCATGGTCTTGATGATGCGCCAGCCGCCGAACAGGGTGCCCAGGCCCATGGCCGAGTAACAGGCGAGCACGACCCAGCCGGGAATTTCCGATTCGGTGGTCGACAGGCCGGCGGTAATCAGGATCAGCCAGATGATGCCGACCGTTTTTTGCGCGTCGTTGCCGCCGTGGCCAAGGCTGTAGGCCGCTGCCGAAAGCAGTTGGAAGCGGCGGAAATGCTTGTCTACCCGGCGCTGCGTCATGCCGCGGCAGATCCATGACACGGCGACCATCAACAGGCCGCCGACCAGGAAGCCGAGCAGGGGAGCGATGAAGATGAAGGCGATGATTTTCAGCACGCCGGAGGCGATCAGGCTGCCGAAGCCGGCCTTGCAGACGGCGGCCCCGACCAGGCCGCCGACCAGGGCGTGCGAAGAGGAGGAAGGAATGCCGTAGTACCAGGTAATCAGATTCCAGCCGATGGCCCCGACCAGCGCCCCGAAAATCACGTAATGATCGACGATGTTGGGATCAATGGTGCCCTTGCCGATGGTGGCGGCGACTTTCAGGTGAAACAGGAAATAGGCCAGGAAGTTAAAGCTGGCGGCCCACAGCACGGCATGCTGCGGCTTCAGGACGCGGGTCGAGACGATGGTGGCGATCGAGTTGGCGGCGTCGTGGAAGCCGTTCATGAAATCGAACAGCAAGGCCACCACTACCAGGGTCACCATGACCCCCAGACTGATGTTCAGGGTCTGCATCGGCGGCGCTCAGGAATTTTCGAGCACGATGGATTCGATCGTGCCGGCCACATCCTTGCAGCGGTCGGTCACCGACTCGATCAGTTGGTAAATTTCCTTGAGCTTGATGACCTCGCGGACATCGGGTTCCTCGCGGAAGGTTTTCGACATCGCCACGCGCAACTGGCTATCCACCTCCGCTTCCAGGTCGATGACCTCGTGGCACAGCTTGAGGATTTCCGGCGCGTTATCCATGTTGTGCAACAGCTTGACCACGGCGCGGATGTGCTTGCAGCAGCGCTCGGTGGCGCTGGTCATTTCCCTGGCTTCGGCCGGGATGCGCTGGATGTCGTACAGCGAGGTGGCCTCGGCAACGTCCTGGATCATGTCGAGAATGTTGTCCATGCCATTGATGAGCTGGTGAATTTCGTCGCGATCGAAGGGGGTGATGAAGGAGGTATGCAACTGTGCCAGAAGATCGTGGGTGATCTTGTCGGCCTGGCTTTCGAGCCGGTCGATCTCGTCGACCAGCGCCTGGGCGTCGGCGGAACCATCGGTCAGCGCTTCGATCAGCTTGGTCAGCGCCGAACCGCCCAGTTCAACCAGCTCGCTGTGAGCGTTGAAATAGTCGAAATACTTGCCCTCTTTGGGCATCAAGGCATCAAACATGACGATGGGCATGGGCTTGTTGGCGAAGGCGCCATTCTAGCACTCCGGTCTTGCTGTCGCTTGCGGTGCGTTGAGCGTTCAAAACAGAGGGAGGCTCAAGGCAGCAGCATCAGGCGAGCAGGCTAAAAAGTCGCGACTCGGGGCACCCGCAGAACGGGCGGGAACCCCGAGTGGTATGCGGATTCCGCAAAAGAAAACGCCCAACCGAGAACGGTTGGGCGTCGTGTGGTGGTGGAGACGGGGAGGATCGAACTCCCGACCTTCTGATTGCGAACCAGACGCTCTCCCAACTGAGCTACGCCCCCAAGGGGTCGCCGCGTATTGTACTGCGTTCGCCTCAATTTGCACAGTTGTGGCAAGCAAGTTTGTGGCAAGCAAGTTTGTGGCAAGCAAGTTGTGGCAAGCAAGCGTGGCAAGCAAGCGTAGAGCGGATAAGCCTGCGTAAGCGAAAACAGCAAGCGTAGGAGGATGCCCGAATTCGACACCCCCCCGATTTTGGGGTACAAAGTCTGCCCTGCGAAACCCCGAGCTGCCGCATGGACAGTGGTTTTGTTTGACCTTGCAGTACGCCGAATTCCCCCGAGAAGCGTTAAAGGTGAATTGATT
>WQUQ01000217.1 GCA_009782025.1 Desulfobulbus sp.
CCAGGTGGCCGACGGTAACGCTGACGCCGATGTGCAGCGGCACGCCCTCGTCGGTATGCAGCACCGAACCATCCTGAATATTGCTGTTGTCGCCGATGTGGATCGGATCATTGTCGCCGCGCAGCGTGGCATTCCACCAGATCGAGGCGTTGGCGCCGAGGCGGACATCGCCGATGACCGTGGCGTTGGGGGCGACCCAGGCAGCGGAGCCGAGTTGTGGCGTCTTGTCGCCGAGTTGGTACAGGGGCATTTCATTTCCTTGGCAAAATGGCTTTTCAGGATTGACGAGCGCTTGGGATCGACAAGGATAGCGCGGCAAGCGCGACCAGGGAGCAGACAATCGCCGCGCCGGCCGGCAGGTCGAAGAGGGCCGACAGCAGCAGGCCGCCGCCATAACCCAGGGCGCCCAGCAGCCACGAAGCCGGCAGGCGCGCTTTTGCGTTCGCTCGCCCGGCCCGGCGCAGCGCCACGGCCGGCGCGATCAGGCTGGCGAACACCAGCAACACGCCGACCAGTTGCACCGAGGTGGTGACGGCCAGGGCAAAAACGCTATAGAAGCCGATATTGCCGAGGCGGCGGCCGAGGGCAAACCAGAATGCCAGCAGAATGGCCGTCAGCATCGCCAGCACGCCGACCTGCGGCCAACTGACCCAGAGAATCTGCCCCGCCAGCAGATCCTTCAGATGCTCGCCGCCGTGTGGATTGTTCGCCAGCAGCAAAATGCCGGCAGCGGCGGCGGTGACGAACAAGAGGCCGATCAAGGCTTCCTGAATATCCGGCCAGCGTTTCTCGACGTGGGTCAAGAGCAGGGCGCCGGCCAGGGCCGCTGCGCCCGCCGCGGCCTGCACGGCCCAGCCGCTCTCCCAGCCGGCCAGGCCGGCGGCGATGACGCCCAGGGCCGCCACCTGGGCGATGGCCAGGTCGATGAAGATGATGCCGCGGCGCAAGACCTCGATGCCGAGCGGAACGTGCGTCGCCAGCACGAGCAGCCCGGCGACGAACGGCGCGGCCAGCAGGCTCCAGTCGATGGCCGTCATTTCAGCCCCGCCAGCAGACGCTGCACGGTATCGTCGAAAAGAGCGAAAAGATCTGGCGCGGCGTCATCGCCGCCGACGGTGAAGGGCAGGGTGACGAGCGGTATCTTGACCTGACCGGCATACCACTCGCCGGGACGCGGATCATTGTAGGCGGCGCGGATGACCAGGCGCGGCCGGGTCGTTTTGGCCTCATCGACCAGCTTGGCCAGATAGGCGGCGGAAGGCTCGACGCCGGGCTTCGGCTCCAATACCGCAACCACCTTCAGGCCCAGCCAATCGGCCAGATAGCTCCAGGCCGCATGCTGAACGGCAACGGCGACGCCGCGCAGCGGGGCGGCTTCCTTCTCCCAACGGGCTTCTGCCGCCTGCCATTTATCGGCAAAGGCGGTGAAATGGGCGCGATAGTCGGCGGCGTGCGCGGCGTCGACCGTGGCCAGGCGTTCCGTCAGCGCCTGGGCAACCTTGAGGATGTTGCGCGGATCGGTCTGGATGTGCGGATTGCCTTGCGCGTGCACGTCGCCATCGGCGCGATCCAGGCGCGTCGGCACATCGAGCATGCGCACGACGCTGGCCGCCTCGAAATAACCCGGCTGGCCCGGTTGCACCCGTGGATTGCCGGATTCGCGCAGCACCAGCGGCAACCAGCCGATCTCCAGTTCGGCGCCGGTGGCGATGACCAGATCGGCGCGCCGCGCCCTGGCGATCAGCGAGGGCCGGGCCTCGACGCGATGCGGGTCTTGCAGGGCGTGGGTGGCGACAAAGACATTCGCCTCTTTACCGGCGATTTCCCGCGCCAGCGCCGCCCATTCCGGCACGGTGGCGAAAATTTCGATGGCCTGGGCCGGTAGCGCCAGCAGCATCAGCAGGGCAATTCCTAGGGTTCGCATGACTATCTCCTCAATAACGGTGAGCGCCGTGGGCGCCGAGGCTGACGATGTATTGCAGCCAGATCTGGTTGTCGGGCAGATCGCGGCGCGATTCGTCACGCGCCAGTTGCAGGCGCAGGCGCGAGAATTCGGATGCCGAGTAATCGACCATCACGGTATTGCGCTTCGGCCTGTATGCCGCCAGCAGCGGCAGATCGGCGGGGTTCAGGGTATCGCCGAAGCGGATCTGGCCGGAATCCAGCCCGTCGTAACGGTAGCCGACGCGCCAGCGCGGCAGGAACTGGTAGACCGCCTGGGCATAGAAACCGGACTGCGTGGCCGCATAGCCGCCGGCCAGGTTGGCGCCGCTGCCGTCGAACGTCAGCGTGCCGGTTTCGCGGCGGCGGAAATACTCGCCCTGCACGGTCAGCTTGCGCCCGTAAAGAAAATCCTGCTTCCAGACGGCATCGGCAATCCAGGTTCGGCTCCTGCCGCTGAAGCTGTTGCTGACGCCGTTGCCCAGACTGTCGACATCATCGTACCCGCGGTCGCGCGGCGAAGCGCCGAGCACGGACAGACCCACGCGCCAACTGCCGCTGTCGCCCGCGTCGCCGCCGACATGCGCGAACAGCGCCCCGACCACGCTGCCGTTCTTGTTGCGGTCAGTGGAAGGAAATTCTCCGCCGGCCCCGATTTCGCCGCCCACTTCGAGCAGCAGATCGGTCGGCGCCACCCATTTGGCCTGAATGCCGTCGTTCTTCCACTGGCCGCCGAGGAAGGCGCTGTAGGCCAGTGGCGGATCGGCGAAATCCCAGACATGGCTGTGCTGCCCGTTCAGATAACCGATCCCCGAATAAAAGCGCCCGGCCTTGAGCGTCACGCCATCATCCAGCCCCAGCGTCTGAATGAACGCTTCTTCGACCTGGGCGCTGCCGTTGGCCGGCACGGAAAGCGTGAACTGGCCGCGCAGGATTTGGTCGATATTGGCCGCGATGCCAAGCTCTGACTCGCCCAGTCCGAAAGTGCGCCGGGGCGGCCCGACATCGCTGTTGGCGGGAATGAAACCATTGAGCGTGTAGCGGTTGGGATCCTGCGAAAGACGGGTATACGTGCCGGCCAGCACCAGCGAAAGCGCCGGATTGAACGCGGCCTCGCTGGCCGGCGCGCCGGTCGGGGCGGCGCTCGTTGCGCCATTCGGCGCATTGCTGGCGCTGCCGCTGGTCGCCGTCTGCGCGTTCCGGGCAACCGCTTCCGCCTGCGCGACGCGGGCTTCCAGCGCGGCAATGCGTTGTTCATAGGATTTTTTCAGTTGCGCAATATCGTCGCGCAGGGCTTGCAACTCGTCGGCCGGCGGCGCGGTTGCGCCCAGAACCGGCGGCGCGGTCAGGGCGAACAGAATGGCCGATCCGATGGCAGCCAATCCGATTGAAATTTTTTGCATGATGTTCCTTGAAAGCCAAATGACGAACGACGCCCCGGCGGCCGGGACGCCACGATCAGGCAGAATTCAAGAAACGATGGGCGGCGCGCGGGCGCGATAGCGATGCGGATCGACCGCGGCAGGCGCAGCGCGCGGTGCCAATGCCGACGCCATATAGGCGCCGTCGCCAGCGAGCGGCGGCAACGCGGAGGCGGGAACAGCGAAGGCCAAACCGGCGATGCTGACGCAGGTGGAACAAGCGTGGGAAAGATCAGCCTCGACCGGGTCGCTCTGGCCGCTCCGATCACCCTGTTCCGCGCCAGCATTCGCCGGCGCGAACAGGCCGCCGAGATGGCCGATCATGTGCGCGCCCGCCATCTGCTGCGCAAAAACCAGCAGCAGGGCAAGCACAGCGACCAGAGCGGGACGCGGACGCAAGTTCCTCATGGCGTGGTTTTACCTCAATTCACGCGCTGGCTGCGCATTCGCCAGGCACAACAGGCCATGCCGATCGCCCACAATCGCGTCGTGTGGCGTTCGAGTTCCTGCAAGCCAACCGGCAAGCGTTTGCTCAATCCATTGAAAAGCTGTATGTGATTCACCGCGTCGTCCGCTGACTGATTTTCGCCATATTACCCGCCGGGAACCGAACATGTCCGACCTGAAAGCCCTGACCGCCGAACTGCTGGCCTTTCGCGATGCCCGCGACTGGCGGCAATTTCATTCATTGCGCAACCTGATCGTCTCGCTCAATCTCGAAGCCGCCGAATTGCTCGAACTGACGCAGTGGAAAAACGATGCCGAAATCGCCGCGCTGCCGGCTGACTCGGCCAGCGCCGAAGCTCTGCGCGACGAATGCGCCGACATCCTGCTCTACCTGCTGCTGATCGCCGATGCCGCCGGCATCGACCTGCT
>WQUQ01000218.1 GCA_009782025.1 Desulfobulbus sp.
CGCGAAGTCGCAGTACGCAGAATCCACAAGCCGCATGGATGCTGCGACGTAGCGCAATGACGCAGCGGGAATGTTCAATGCTTGATTGCCGGGTCAATAACATGGCGAAAGTCAAAGCTGGTAGGCTTCGCCGCCGCCCTGGAGGGTGAGTTCCACCACCCGCCGCGTCAGGTGTGGGGCGAACAATTCGATCAGGTCGTAATCGTGGCGGCGCAGGTAAGTGCTGCGGCGCAGGGCCAGGCGGGTGGTGTTCGACTCGAACAGGTGGCCGGCGTCGACGGCTGCCAGGCCGCTGTCGCGCTGCGCGTCGAAAGCCAGCGCCGAGATGATGCCGAGACCGAGGCCGAGGCCGACGTAGGTCTTGATGACGTCGGCGTCGAGCGCGGTGAGCACGATGTTCGGCGTCGCGTCGATGCGCGCGAAGGCCCGGTTGATCCGCGAGCGCCCGGCAAATGCCGTGTCATAGGTAATCAGCGGCCATTTGACCAGTTCTTGCAGTGACAAGGGGTGCTGCAACACCGGGTGGCCGTTCGGCGCGATCACGCAGTGGCTCCACTGCCGCACCGGCAGCGTCAGCAGTTGCGGATACTGATCGAGGGCCTCGGTGGCGACGCCGATGTCGGCCTCGCCGGCCAGCACCCATTCGGCAATCTGCGTCGGGCTGCCCTGGTGTATCTCCAGCTTGACGCCGGGGTGGCGGGCGATGAAATCGCGGACCACGGGCGGCAAGGCATAACGCGCCTGGGTGTGGGTCGCCGCCAGCACCAGACGGCCGCTGCCGCCCGTCGAGAAATCGGCGCAGGCGCGCTTGAGGTTTTCCGCTTCGGTCAGAATGCGCTCGGCGATGGCGAGCACCGTCCGCCCCGGCTCGGTGACGCCGGTCAAGCGCTTGCCGCTGCGCTCGAAAATGGCGACCCCGAGTTCGTCCTCCAGCAGCCTGACCTGCTTCGAGATGCCCGGCTGCGAGGTATACAGCGACTCCGCCGCCTCCGAGACATTGAGTCCCTGGCGGCGGATTTCGACGATGTAGCGCAATTGCTGGAGTTTCATGGCGTTGCCGGTGATGCTTCGGCCACGCCCTTGTCATCATCATCGCCGTCCGCCTCGGCGAATTGCAGGGCATGCAGGCGGGCGTAGGGGCCGTTCCGGGGCAGCAGTTCGGCATGGGCGCCGCGTTCGACGATGCGCCCCTGGTCCATGACCAGGATCAGGTCGGCTTTTTCGATGGTCGACAGGCGGTGGGCGATGACCAGCGTGGTGCGGTCGAACGTGGCGCTTTCCAGCGCCGCCTGGATGTGCCGTTCCGATTCAGTGTCGAGGGACGAGGTGGCTTCGTCGAGAATCAGCAGCGGGGCGTCCTTGAGGATGGCGCGGGCGATGGCCAGGCGCTGACGCTGGCCGCCGGAGAGCATGACGCCGTTTTCGCCGATCAGGGTGTCATAACCTTGTGGCAGGCGGTCGATGAATTCGGCGGCGTTGGCGGCGCGGGCGGCTTGTTCGATGCGCTCAAGCGGCAGGCTGGCGAGGTCGCCGTAGGCGATGTTGTTGGCGATGGTGTCGTTGAACAGCGAGACCTGCTGCGTGACCAGCGCGATGTGCCGGCGCAGGTTCTTCAGGGTGTAATCCTGAATCTCGACGCCGTCGAGCAGGATCTGCCCCTGCTCGTGGTGGTAGAAGCGCGGAATCAGGTTGGCCAGCGTCGATTTGCCGCTGCCGGAGCGACCGACCAGCGCCACCATCTGCCCCGGTTCGGCGATGAAATTGATGTCTTGCAGCACCGGCTGCTCGCTGCCGGGATAGGTGAAATTGAGGTGGCGCACTTCGAGCCGGCCGGTAATTTGCTCGCGCTCGATGGCTCCCTGGTTGCGTTCCGGCTGTTCGTCGAGTTGCGCGAAGATGCTTTCGGCCCCGGCCAGCCCCCGCTGGATCGTCTCGTTGACTTCCGACAACTGGCGAATCGGCTTGGGCAGCATGCCGGCGGCGGTGATGTAGGCGACCAGTTCGCCGGGCGAAGCGTCGCCGCGCAGGAACAGCACCAGAAAGAGGATCACCGACATGCTGGAGTAGGTGACGAATTGCAGCGCCGGGGTAAACGTCGACGAGGTTTTGGCCATGCGCAGTTGCTTGGCGGTGTTTTCCTCGCTGGCCTTGGCGAACCGTTCCGCTTCGTAATCCTCGCCGCCGAAGCTGCGCACGACGCGATAGCCCTGGATGGTTTCCGAGGCGATGTGGGTCAGGTCGCCCATCGCCGCCTGGATTTTTCGGGCCTGCTTGCGAAAGCGCCGGCTGGCGTTGTTGACCATGAGACCGATGATGGGCAGCACGCCGACGAGGACCAGGGTCAGCTTCCAGTTCGTCCACAGCAGGTAGCCGAACAGGAAGATCACGCTCAACCCCTCGCGGATCACGATCTTGATGGCGTCGGTGGCGGCGCCGGTGACCATGGTGACGTTGTAGGTGATGCGCGAGATCAGGTGGCCCGAGTTGTTCTGATCGAAATACCGGTTGGGCAGCTTGAGCAGGCTGTCGAACAGCGCCCGCCGCAGATCGTGGATCAGGCCGAGCGAGACGCGCGCCAGATAATAGTTGCCGAGATAAGAGCCGAAACCCTGCCAGGCGATGATGACGATCATCAGGATCGGCACGCCGTACATCAACTGAACCCCGCCAATCAGCGGCAGCTCATACGGCATCACGCCCGTCGGCGTGGCCAGGCCATCGACGAAATACTTGAGAATCACCGCCAGCATCGGCTGGGCCGAAGCGAAGATCACATAGCCGAACAGGCTGACCAGAAACAGGCCGATGAAGGGACGCAGGTAGCGCAGCAGCCGGAAGTAGATTTTCAGCGAGGCATCGGACGAGGAACGGGCTGCTTGCGGCATGAGACTTTCAGGCGCGGCCGGAGGGTGAAAACGGGAGGCGAGAGTTTATTCCATTTTTCAATCAGCCGAGGACGCGAAGGCGAAGCGCAGACAGTACGGTGGTACGGCAAGCGAAGCCGACAAAGTCATCGGTTGATTGGGAAATGGAATAGCAGACGATGCTGGATACCCGGCGGCTCCGCATCCTGCGTTCGTCCTCCGCAACGCCGCCTGAACTTCTAAATCGATAGGATTCGCCCTACTCTCCTGTCTCGGCCATCACTGCCGCAATGACTGCCTGACCCAGGTAGTACCCGGACTGCGCGAGGCGCTCCAGCAGCGGTTGGGCGGCGGGGATCAAGCCTGCTGTTTTTGCCAACCCGATGATGGCTGCCGTGCCAATCAAGGCAATGCCGTGGCTTTTGGCTTCCAGCCTGCCGGCGCGGTCATCCATGAGCAGTAGCGCGTTGATGCCTTGATCGCGCCAATGGCAGACGGTATGAATGGCGCTGGCTTCGCCCGCATCCACGCCAGGGTTCAGCGGTTGCCAATCGTTTGACGGCGGTTCCACCACGTCGAGCCAGCTTTCACGCAGTGCGCACACCAGCGCATCGGCATCGGGAAACCTGGCTGCGCCAGGCAGGATTTCATCACGCACTGTTGCCGTCAGGCACACGCGACCGAACAAGCGGCGCAGCAAATCGAGGGCATCAACTCTTGCCAGCGCAATCAAGGGGCCGGCGTCGGCGATGACGACGCGCTGGTTCATGCGGCGATTGTAAGCCAGTCGCGCGCGGCGCGAATTTCTTCGCGCGTTTCATCCACGGCAGCTTTATTTGTGCCGGTGAGCGGGATGCCCTGACTCGATAGCAGGGTGAGCATGTCGGCCAGCGGCTTGTCTGCTATGCGCGCGGCAAAACCGGCCGAGATAGAACCACCGCGGAACAGCGACACGGCCAGCGCCACGCGCACGGCGGGTAAATCGGGGAGCTTGAGTTGTTCCAGATCAACCAGTAGCGCCTGTGGGTGGTCGCGGTTCATGACGATGACCATGTCGTTTTCGCGCGCGGCGGTCAGCGCGGTGCTGGGGTTGGTTTTCAGCTGGCGTATATTGACGGTCTGCATGATGATCTCCCATGGAGGGATGCATGATGTGGGAACATTGGTAGTTTAGCAGCTTATTCCATTTCTATTTCAAACGGTAATTATTTGTATGCCGGGCGGCACCAGCTTGTCATTCCGCGCGTAGTCGCGGAATCCATGCGGTGAGTGGATTCTGCGACTACGCTTCGCTCCGCGCAGAATGACGATTCTCGGCAGTTTGTTGTCGTTACGAATGAGAAATGGAATTATTCCATTTTTAAATCAGCCGAGCACGCGAAGGTGAAGCGCAGACAGTGCGGTTGCACGGCAAGCGAAGCCGACCACGGCGCAAGCGCAAGCCCCGGCCTTCAGGCCGGGGTCAAGCGAGCCAAGCGTGATTTCGGTGCCGGAGGCACCCCAAACTCGTGGCGAGGAAACTCCGGGCTTCAGCCCGGAGTGACTCACAAAGTGATCGGTTGATTGGGAAATGGAATAGCAGACGATGCTGGATACCCGGCGGCTCCGCATCCTGCGTTCGTCCTCCGCAACGCCGCCGGCGCTGACCCGCGGCCTCTTCAACGCCGCCTGAAGGTCTTGTGGCAGTCCTGGCAGGCGTCGTACACCGCCTGGTAGGGAGCGTCCAGTTGCTTGCCATCTTTTGTCCGCGCGGCGGCCAGCAAGGCATCGGCGGCAGCGATGAAGGCCTGTTTTTTCTCGGCGAATTTTTCCGGCTGCCGCCAGACTTCCGCCGTCGCCTTGGTCGGCGGGTAATCGGTATCCGGGCCGAAATGCGCCCACGGCGCATCGCGCCGGGCGACCAGGTCGTTGGCCAGGGTCAGGAACTTATCGGCATCGTAGGTCTTGTCGCGCAACATCACGCCCATCGGCTCAAAACTGCGGAGGATGTCCTTGAACGCCTGCTGCCGGGTTTTTACCGGTTGTCCGGGGCGGCTGTCCTCGACCTCGCCGGAGCAGGCGGCAAACAAGGCGATGGCGGCAAGGGGCAGGAGGAAACGCATGATGGGGCAGAAAGAGAGGGGGACGGGCGGGGTATTATATGAGGTTGCCGTCGTCGTTCAATGGCCGCGAGTTTTGCCGAACACCCCGACCGGCGAGCGCTGCGGCCGGCGACATTCAGCCTGGGTTCATGGGGGTTCGGGTTGAATGGCGGGTTACCGGCGTTCCGGCATCCGAATATTTTTATCGAGAAAAGGCATGAACCTGCATCGTCCTTTGTTTTTTTTCCTGCTGACCTTCAGCGCCGCGCTCCATGCCGCGCCCTCTCTCGATTTGTCGGCCGCGCAGCAGCGGGCGCTGGGTATCGAAACGGCGCCGGCCGGCAGCTTCGCCGCCACCGGCAGTCGGCTGCCGGCGCGCGTGGTGGTGCCGCCGGCGCAGATGCGCGTGCTGGCGGCGCCGGTCGCCGGACGGGTGGATATGCTGGCGGTGGTGCCCGGCGAAGCGGTTCGCCGCGGCCAGGCGCTCGCGAGGCTCAGCAGCCCGCAGGCGCTCGAGTTGCGGCGCGACGTGCAGCAGTCGGCGGCGCAGGCGGCCCTGTGGCGGCAGAACTTGCAGCGCGATGAACAGCTTTTCGCCGAGGGCTTGATCGCCGAGTCGCGCCTCCTCGAGACGCGGGCGACGGCAAGCCAGGCCATCGCCCAGCATGACGAACGCCGCCGCAGTCTGGAACTGGCCGGCGGCGATCATGGCAACCTCGGCGGCAAGCCCGGCGATCCCTTGTCGCTGGTCGCCCCGATCGACGGCGTCGTTCTGGCGCAGGAGGCGCAACTCGGGCAGCGCGTCGAGGCCGCCGCGCCGATTTACCGGGTGGCCCGCCTGTCGCCGCTGTGGCTTGAGATCCAGGCGCCGCTGAACCTGGCCGCCACCTTGCGCCCGGGCATGTCGCTGACGGTTTTCGTGCCGTCCTTGCAGGGCAAGCTGGTGGCCGTCGGGCGTTCCGTCGATCCCCTCAGTCAGGGCGTCCTGGTGCGCGGCGAAGTCGCCGCCGGGACGGAATTGCTGACGCCGGGCCAGGTGGTCGAAGTGCAAATCGACAGCCATGCCGACCAGGGCATTCTCGTGCCGGCCCCCGCCATCATCCGCCACGAGGGCAAGCCGCTGGTTTTCGTCGTCGGCGATCAGCCAGGACGTTTCGTGGCGCGGCCGGTCACCATCCTCAGCCGGGGCGGCGGCGCCGCCCGGATCGAGGGCGTAGAGGCCGGCGAGCAGATCGTCATCAAAGGCGCCTCGTCGCTCAAGGCCATGCTCGATAGCCCCGGGGGCATGTGATGCTGGCGGCGCTCATTCGCTTTTCGCTGACCCAGCGCCTCTTGATCCTGGTGCTGACAGCGGGATTGGCCGGGGCCGGCATCGAGGCTTTTCTCGGCCTGCCGATCGACGCTTTCCCGGATGTGTCGACGACCCAGGTCAAGATCATTTTGAAAGCGCCGGGGATGACGCCGGAGGAGGTGGAAAAGCGCCTGGTGGTGCCGGTCGAGCAGGAGTTGCTGGGTATTCCCCGGCAGCGGCTGCTGCGCTCGATGTCCAAGTACGCGCTGACCGACATCACGCTCGATTTCGAGGATGGCACCGATATTTACTGGGCGCGCCAGCAGGTCGGCGAACGCCTAGCGGCGGCGATGGACAAGCTGCCGCCCGGCGTCAGCGGCGGCATGGCGCCGATCACCACGCCGCTGGGCGAGATGTTCATGTTCACGGTGGAAGGCGATCTGCCGCTCGATGAAAAGCGTTCCCTGCTCGAATGGGTGATCCGGCCGCAACTGCGCACCCTGCCCGGCGTCGCCGAAGTCAACAGTCTGGGCGGCGAAGTGCGGACTTTCGAGGTGGCGCCCAATCCGCAATTGCTGGCCGCCCGCGGCCTGGCCTTGAGCGATCTGGAAGCGGCGCTGGCGGCGAACAACCGCAACGACGGCGCCGGCCGTCTGGCCGACGGCGAGGAGGCGCTCCTGGTGCGCGCCGAGGGCGCCATCGCCACGCTCGACGACGTGCGCGCCATCGTCGTTCGCGCCAACGGCGAGTCGATCGTCCGCATCGGCGATGTCGCCGGCGTTCATTTCGGCGCCCTGACCCGCTATGGCGCCGTGACCAAAAACGGCGAAGGCGAAGCGGTGCAGGGGCTGGTCCTCGGCCTGCGCGGCGCCAATGCCCAGGCCGTGGTCAATGGCGTGAAAAAGCGTCTGGCCGAGATCGCCCCCGGCCTGCCGGAAGGCGTGAGCATCGAGCCTTTCTACGATCGCGGCACCCTGGTCGAGCGCGCGGTGGGCACCGTTTCCAAGGCGCTGTTCGAGGCCATCGTTCTGGTCATCCTGCTGTTGCTGGCTTTTCTCGGCAATCTGCGCTCGGCGCTGATCGTCGCCCTGATGCTGCCCCTGTCGGCCCTGGCCACCTTCATTCTGATGCGCCTGTTCGGGCTGTCGGCCAACCTGATGAGTCTCGGCGGCCTGGCCATCGCCATCGGCATGCTGGTCGACGCGGCCGTCGTCGTCGTCGAGAACATCGAGAGCCAACTCGCCGACGCCGGGAAAAAACTGCCGACCCTGCACCTGATGTTGCGCGCCGCGCGCGAGGTGGCCGTGCCGGTGGCCTCGGGCATCGTCATCATCATCATCGTCTTTCTGCCGCTGCTCACCCTGCAAGGACTCGAAGGCAAGATGTTCGGGCCGGTGGCGATGACCATCGTCTTCGCCCTGTCGTCGTCCCTGCTCTTGTCGCTGACCGTGGTGCCGGTGCTGGCCTCTTACCTGATCCGCCGCGGCATGCACCATGAACCGTGGCTGGTGAGAAAGCTGGCCGCGCTCTACGATCGGGTGCTGACCTCGGCCCTGGCCCACAACCGCTTCTATCTGATCGCCGCCGCCGCCGCCCTGCTTGCCGCCGCCGTGGCCTTTTTCGCCCTGGGCAAGAGCTTCATGCCGACGATGGACGAGGGCGATCTCATCATGCAACTGGAAAAACTGCCCTCGATCGGCCTGGAACAAAGCATCGAACTCGACAGCCGCGTGCAGCAGGCGATCCTGGCCGCCGTGCCGGAAGTCAAGGCCATTGTCGCCAGGGCCGGGGCCGACGAACTGGGCCTCGACCCGATGGGCCTGAACCAGACCGATACCTTCATGGTCCTGAAGCCGCGCGCCGAGTGGCGCAATCCCGATCCGGCCTGGCTGGCCGACCAGTTGCGGGCGGTGATGGCCGATTTTCCGGGCATCGTCTACTCATTCACCCAGCCGATCGAAATGCGCGTCTCGGAAATGCTGACCGGGGTGCGCGGCGACCTGGCGGTGAAAATCTACGGCCCCGACCTGGCGCAATTGAACCGGCTGGCCGGCGAGATCGAGCAGTCGATCAAGAAGATACATGGAGCGGAGGATACCTTCACGTTGAAGAACGACGGCGTGCAGTACCTGAAGCTGGCGATCGACCGGCTGGCCGCCGGACGCCTCGGACTGAGCATCGAGGCCATCCAGAACGATCTGAAAACCCTGCTCGAAGGGCGCACCGTCGGCATGGTGATCGAGGCGGGGCGGCAGACGCCCGTCGTGCTGCGCAGCCCGAAACGCTGGCGCTCCTCGCCGGCGGATTTCAGCGAACTGCGCATCTCCCTGCCCGGCGGCGGCAGCGTGCCCCTGGCCGAGGTCGCCCGCATCGAGCGGGTCGACGGCCCGGTCAAGATCGACCGCGAGAATGCGCAGCGCTATGTGGTGGTTCAATCCAACGTCCGCGACCGCGATCTGGTCGGCTTCGTCGACGAGGCCAAGGCGGCGGTGGCGCGCGACGTCGACCTGCCGCCGGGCTACAGCCTGACCTGGGGCGGCCAGTTCGAGAACCAGCAGCGGGCGGCGGCGCGCCTGATGATCGTGGTGCCGGTGGCGCTGGCGCTGATTTTCTTCATCCTGTTCTCGACCTTCGGCTCGGTGCGCCAGGCGCTCCTGGTGCTGTCGAACATCCCCTTCGCCCTGGTCGGCGGCATTTTCGCCTTGCTGCTGACCGGCGAATACCTGTCCGTGCCGGCCTCCGTCGGCTTCATCGCGCTGCTCGGCGTCGCCGTGTTGAATGGCGTCGTCATGGTTTCCTATTTCAACCAGCTGCTGGCGCGCGGCCTGCCCATCGCCGAAGTGGTCGTCGACGGCGCACGCCGGCGGCTGCGCCCGGTGATGATGACCGCCTCGATTGCCACCTTCGGCCTGGTGCCGATGCTGTTCGCCAGCGGCCCCGGCTCCGAGGTGCAGCGGCCGCTGGCCATCGTCGTCATCGGCGGGCTGGTCACCTCGACGGCGCTGACGCTGGTGCTGCTGCCCATCCTGTTCCGCCGCTTCGGCGTTGTCCCCGGCCTGCCGGCGAAAGAGAAAACCGATGAATAAAGTCTTGCTGACCCTGGTCATGCCGGACGAACTGGCGCAGGAAATCAAAGACCTGCTGCTGTCCCGCCCCGACCTCATCCACGGCTTCACCGCCACCCATGCCGAAGGCCGCGGCGCGACCGTCGAACTGGTCGAAGCCGGCGAACTGGTGGATGGCTACGCCTTGCGCACGGTGATTCGTTCCGCCGGCGACGAAAGCGCCATCCGCCAGATGCTGGCCCTCATCAAGCAGACCTTGCCGCACGGCAACATCTATTTCTGGCTGTCGCCGCTCATCGACACGGGGTCGCTATGAAAAAACAGCTATCTGTCATCACCGCGGTTGCTGCACTCGCCGCCTGGACCAGCCTCGCCCACGCCGAATCATGGCCCGGCCTGCCGCCGGACGACATGGTGCAGCAAGCGCTGCAAAATCATCCCGATTCCCTGGCGGCGGCCAGCGAAGTGCGTCTGGAAACGGCCAGACGGGATCGCCTGGAAGCCGGTGAACACGAGTGGAACCTGAGCCTTGGCGGCCAGCAGCGGCAGATCAGCGGCAGCGACAAAGAGAAGTACACCGAATGGAACATCACGCTCGAACGGCCGCTGCGCCTGCCGGACAAGGCCGCCACCGACGCCGAGATCGGCGCGGGCGGCATCGTCCGGGCGGAAACCGCCCTCGGCGACGCCTGGCACGAAATCAAGCGGGATCTGCTCAAATCCTGGTTCGCCTGGTTGAAGGAAAGCGCCACCGCCGGACAATGGGCCACGCAGACCGAACTGCTCGAACGCCAGGCGCGGATGATCGAACGCCGCCGGCAACTGGGCGACGCGGCGCAGCGGGAGAGCGTCCAGGCCGCGGCCGCGCTGGCCCAGGCCCAGGCGCAAGCCATCCAGGCCGTCGCCCGGCAGCAGGCCGCCCGTGAAACACTGCGCCGCCGCTACCCGGCCCTGGCGCTCATCGAGCCGACGACCATCGGCGAACCGCCGCTGCCGACCGGCAGCGACGAGGAATGGCTAAGCGCGGTCGCCGAACACAGCCATGAACTCCTGCTCGCCCGCCAGCAAACCCGGCTGGCCGAACTGGCCGCCACGCGCCAACGTCAGGAGCGCACCCCCGATCCCAGCGTCGGGCTGGCCTTCGCCAACGAGCGCGGCGGCGAAGAAAAAATAGTCGGCGCCTTCATCCGCATTCCCCTGGCCGGCGGCGCGCGCCAGGCCGCCGAGCAGGGCGCGCAAGCCGCCGCCGACGCCGCCCGCTACCGCGAAGCGGCCGTGGCCCGGCAGATCGCCCTTTCCACCGCCAACGCCGTGCACACCGCCCGCTCGGCGCATGCCGCCTGGCAAGCCAGCGAGTCGGCGGCAACGCAACAAGAACAGGCGGCCCACATGGCCTTTCGCGCCTACCAACTGGGCGAAGGCAGCCTCAACGACTGGCTGACCGCCCTGCGCCTCGCCCACGAAGCGCGACTCGCCAGCCGCGCCAGCCAACTCGACGCCCTGGAGCAGTTCTACCGCCTGCAACTCGACGCCCACCGGCTGTGGACATTCGGCGCGGAAGAGTAATTCCATTTCTATTTCAAAAGGTAATTATTTGTATGCCGGGCGGCACCAGCTTGTCATTCCGCGCGTAGTCGCGGAATCCATGCGGCGAGTGGATTCT
>WQUQ01000219.1 GCA_009782025.1 Desulfobulbus sp.
AAGCTGGCTGGGCGTGATGCGCTGGTGCAACTGGACCAGCAGGTGGTTGATCTGGAGGCCGAGCCGGGTCGTGTCGAAACGGCGCGCGTCCGGCCCCAGCCCGTAGGTTGGGCTGAGCGCAGAGATGCCCAACATGCAACGCCTGCGCGCGGTTCGTTGCGCTCACTACGACCTACGCCAGACGCCGAGAGCCTGCCTCTTCGCCGCTTCACCCAAACTTCACACAACCCCCGCCGCTTCAAGCCGGTTTCATACTCTCTTCACCGCGATGCTGGACAGTCGGTTCGTGCGCTGTTGCACGACACCGACAGGATTTCATCATGGAAGCGTCATCTCCCCGTCTTGGCCGCTGGCTTGGCGCGCTGGGATTCGCCATCGCCTGCGCCGTAGCGTTGACCGCGCAGGCGCAGGAGTCATCCGAACCGCGCCTGAAGACCGAAAGCCCGTACTTCTTCATCAAGAGCGATGACCCGGCAGTCGACTGCCTGCCGCTCAAGGGCACCGAGGTCGATGTAAAGATTTCCGGCGTCATCGCCGACGTCACCGTCACGCAGATTTACCACAATGAAGGCCAGCGTGCGATCGAGGCGCGCTACGTCTTCCCAGGCTCGACCCAAGCGGCGGTCGGCGGCCTCACTGTGCGGCTGGCCAACCGCCTCATCACGGCGCAGATCCGCGAGAAGAAGCAGGCGCAGGTCGAGTACGACACGGCGAAGAAAGAAGGCAAGACCGCCGCCCTGCTTGAACAGCATCTGCCCAATGTGTTTCAGATGAATGTCGCCAACATCCTGCCCGGCGACGAGGTCAAGGTTGAACTGCGCTACACCGAATTGCTGACGCCGCAACGCGGCAGTTACCAGTTCGTTTTTCCAGCCGCGGTCGGGCCGCGCTACAACAGTCCGCAATCGGAAAACGCCGGGGCTAAATGGGTGGCGCAGCCGGTGTTGCGGGCGGCAGTCGAGCCGACCGCCGCGTTCAAGCTCAAGGTGGCGCTCGATACGCCGCTGGGCATCAAGGAGGTTCGTTCAATGACGCATGCCATCGAGGTAAATCAAAGCGCCGGCGGCGAACATGCCGACATCACATTAACCGGGGGCCAGGGCAAAGCCTCCAACCGCGACTTCGTGCTCGATTATCGTCTGGCCGGCGGGCGCATCGAATCCGGCCTGATGCTCTACGAGGGCCACGGCGAGAATGCCGAAAACTTTTTCCTGGCCATGATCGAGCCGCCGCAATCGACGCCGGCCAGCGTCATCACGCCGCGCGACTATATCTTCGTGGTCGACATCTCCGGCTCGATGCACGGCTTTCCGCTCGCCACCGCGAAGACCGTGCTGGAACGCCTGATCGGCGGGTTGCGGCCAAGCGACAGTTTCAATGTGCTGCTGTTTTCAGGCAGCAGCCAGATGCTCTCGCCGCATTCGGTGCCCGCCACGCGCGCCAATATTGAAGCGGCGCTGGCAACCATCAGCCACTATCAGGGCGGCGGCGGCACGGAGCTGATTCCGGCCCTGAAGCGCGCCTACGCCGAAGCCAAGGCCGAGAATCTGTCGCGCAGCATCATCGTCGTCACCGACGGCTACGTCACGGTCGAGCGCGAAGCCTTCGAACTGGTGCGCAACAACCTGTCCAAGGCCAATCTGTTCGCCTTCGGCATCGGCTCGTCGGTGAACCGGCATTTGATCGAAGGTCTGGCACGCGCCGGCATGGGCGAGCCTTTCGTCATCACCGATCCGCTGCAAACGCCGGAACAGGCGGCGCGCGTTCGCCGCATGATCGAGTCGCCGGTATTGACCAACGTGCAGGCGCGTTTTGAGGAATTCGACGCCTATGTCATCGAACCAGCCGCGCTGCCCGACGTGCTCGGTGAGCGCCCTGTGATCGTTTTCGGCAAATGGCGCGGCGCAGCCAAGGGCCGCCTGATCGTCGAAGGGCGGAGCGCCAGCGGGCCGTACCGGCAGGTGATCGAGGTCGATCCCAACGCCCGCCGCGACGCCGCCGCCTTGAAGAGCCTGTGGGCGCGGCACCGCATCGCCAGCCTGAGCGACCAGGAGGCACTGGAAGGCGGCGACGCCTACCGTCAGCGCATCACCGACCTCGGTCTCTCCTACAGTCTGCTGACGCAATATACGAGCTTCATCGCGGTCGATCAGGCGGTACGCAACGCCGCGCCGCAAGAGGGCGTCAGCGTCGATCAACCGGTGCCGCTGCCGCAAGGGGTGAGCGAACTCGCGGTCGGCACGGCACTGCCGAGCACGCCCGAACCCAAAATGATCGGCGCGCTGGCGCTCGTGCTCTCGATGCTGGCCATGCTGCGCCGCCGCGCTCGCCGTCACGATCCGCGCCGCTTCACATCTTGAGGAGAGCGCCTCATGTCGCTGGCCGTATTCGCGCAAAATCATCCACGCCTGATCACCTTGGGCATCCGCCTCGACCGCGCCCCCGCCGCCGGCTGGCTGGCCTTGCAGGCGGCGGCGCTGATGCCGCATTGGGTCTGGATGGCTCGCCGCCTGACGGATGGCTCGGATGATCCGCTCGGGCTGCTGGCGCTGGCCGCGCTGGCGGCGCTGATGTGGACGCTGCGCCGTGAATTGCGCCCCACGCCGCGCCTCGGCTGGCTGGCGCTGGCCGCCAGCGGCACATTGAGCACCGCCTTGCTGCGTACCGGCATCGGGCCGCTGCCCGCGTTGCCGCCGCTGGCGGCGGCGCTGGTCGCGGTCTTGGCGCTGGCCTGCGGCCCGCTCGCCTTTCTGCCCCGGCGCATGGCCGGGCCGCCGGTGGCGCTGCTCGCTGTGCTGGCCTTGCCGCTGCTGTCGTCATTGCAGTTCTACGCCGGTTATCCGCTGCGCGTCGTCACCGCCGAGGCCAGCCGCTGGCTGCTGATGGCGGGTTTCGAGGTACTGCGCGAAGGCAGCAGCCTCGTCGTCGACGGGCAACTCGTGATCGTCGATGCGCCCTGTTCCGGCGTGCAGATGGCCTGGTTCGGCTACTTCACGGCCAGCGTCGCCGCGCTGTGGGCGGGCCGCGCCGGACGTAGTTTCGTGGCCCGGCTGCCCGTCGTCAGCCTGCTCGTGCTCGGCGGCAACATCGCGCGCAATGCCGTGCTGGTGGCGCTCGAAGCCGCCAGCCATGCGCCCGGCTGGATACATGAAAGCATCGGCCTCGCCGCGCTGGCGCTGGTCTGCGGCGGTGTGGCGCGGGTGATGGTCGGCGCCAGGGGATTGACATGAAACGCTGGTTTGAAAACCGCTTCGTCAACCGCGTCGCGCACAAGGCGATTTTTGCCGTTGCCATGCTGCTGTGCCTGCTCTGGTCGGCGGCTTCGGCATGGCAGCACGATGAGCACAATGGGCGGCCACCATCAGTGAGCGCCCGCTTTCAGGAATGGCCCAGCCAGTGGGAAGGCGCGCCGCTGCGTCCGCTGGCGCTCGACGAGGTGGAGCATCGCTTTGCCGAGCGTTTTCCCGGCGTCATTGCCCGCTTCACCGATGGCCGCCGGATATTCGTGCTGCGCCGTGTCGATGCGCCCACGCGCATGTTGCATCCGGCCACCGACTGTTACCGCGCGCTCGGTTACCGCATCCGTCAGGAGCGTCTGGAACAGGATGCGGAAGCCCGGCGCTGGCGCTGCTTCGTCGCCGAGCGCCAGGGCGGGCGGAAGCTGCGCGTTTGCGAGCGCATCGTCGATGCCGCAGGCGCGGCGTTTACCGATGCCTCGGATTGGTACTGGGCCGCCATCGGAGGCCACTCGCACGGCCCGTGGCAGGCGGTGACGCTGGCGCAGGCGGTTGAATGAAGGATGTACGGTTTTTGAAACGCTGGGTTCCGCGCCTGATGCGCGGGCGTACTTTCTTCTTGTTTCGCCAAGAAGAAAGTAGCCAAAGAAGAAGGCGACCCCGGGTCGTCGCCCCGCTGCGCGGGGTGCCTTGCGCGACTCGGACTGGCGGGCGGCTGGCTATGAAAAGACGCCAGTCGAAAGCCCCCGCCAGCCCTGCGTTGCTCAGCGACTCCCAAGGGGATTGGAACACCGGGCGCAATTTTTCGGCCAATACCGAATCGACCACCGAATTTCAACCTTGGCCGTTGATCCGCGACGCCGTTGGCCCCATGTGGAGCGCCGAGCAACGCAGACGGGCCGGGGACAGTCGGCTGGCGTCTTTTCATAGCCAGCCGCCCGGCCTGGCGAGTCGCGCAGGGCAGTCGGCGTAGCCGACCGCGTAACCTGGGGTGG